>NZ_DHEI01000052.1:0-13284 GCF_002399805.1 Flavobacterium sp. UBA4854 | reverse complement strand
TGTCATTCTTGCGCAGGAAACCGCTATAAGTTTAAAGCAGCAGCTTCTATAACCGATATTGGAAAACTAAACTATAAAAATATTGTAGAGAATACTTATAATATAACAGGAAGAGTAACGCAGCAAGATATTGAGGATGCAGATGATGTTTTTGAATTTTTTGACGCTAACTATACTAAAATATCTTCTAGAAAAGGAGTGAAAGCAAATCTTCCAACGGCTTTGCACACCAATTTTGATTGGAATATCAATCAAAGATTTTATTTGAATTTAAGTGGAGATTTCAGTTTAGTAGACGCCAAAAAGGTAAACGGAACTGCAATTGCCAATTCGGTAACTTTTTCGCCAAGATACGAAACAAGACAATTTAGCTTTTATCTTCCTGTAACGTATATGCAATACAGCGGAACGCAAATAGGAGCTGGTTTTAGAGCAGGTCCATTATTTATTGGTTCTGGAACTCTATTTACCAATCTGTTTTCAAACACTTCAAAAGGCTGTAACATTTACGCGGGTTTGAAATTACCGATTTATCAGGATTATAGGTAGAGGTTCTAAGTTGCTAAGATTCTGAGTTTCTAAGTTTCTGAAATTAAAGACATAAAAAAACCGCAACTACAAAGTAGTTGCGGTTTTTTATTTTTAAGATTAGTAAGAAAGATTAAAAAAATCGAAGCATAAAACTTAGAATCTTAGAATCTTAGCAACTTAGTATCTTAAATATATAATTAAGGTCTTTTTCCATCACTTGTTTCCCCAAAAACGTATGATGGAATTAGACACCTAGAAATATCCTTGTGTATTCAAAACATTTATATAGATTCGAGTAAACGTATACACCGTTTTTTATCATTATTTCGCTAAACTTTTCCATAATAATTAAAATTAAGTTAAACAAATTACTCTCTAGACGGTTCGTATTGTGATGATTCTTCTTCTTCAGAAGATTCATGATGAGGTTTCGAAACCAGATTTGTTACGATAAGCTGAACGATTGAGCCCAAAACACCTTTAAACATTGAATCGCCTTTGCCGACAATAAATCTTTTTGCCAGATAACCAATTCCGATACTAATTGCCGATTGGGCAATGTGGCTTTTAAATCCAACAGTTTCGTTGATTTCTTCTACCGTATTTCGAATCAGGTTTATTGGCTTTAGATTTTCTTTAATGTCATCGATATGATCCTTTATTGCGCACCATTCTGCATCTTGGCGAATTTCTAATTCCTCAATTTTTTGATTTAACTGATCAATATTGTAAATAGCCTCCATAGTCTTTTTATGTTTATTAATAATTAAATCATTTTTTAGTTTCTTTCAGTATACTTGAAATGATCGTATTTCCAATAGGAGTTTTTATCAATTTATGATGCGATTTCACAACCACAATCACTACAATAAGATAAAATAATGCCATGATAAAAAAGCCATAGTAGTACTCTCCAAGTTCTTTTCCAATCCATAAACTAATTCCGATATTTAAGAATAAAGTAAAAAATGCAACAACAATACCAATCGCTATCTTTGAAGCCAATGATGAAGCACCATCAGCAACCGAACATACTGTTTTCAGTTTTAGTAATTCTAAACTTGTTTTAGCATAGTTTTCAGCTTTTTCATAAAGATTTAAGTCCTCGTTTGTTGTTGCATTTGGTTCCATGATATAGGGTTTTATGGTTTGAAAATTTCACTAATTAATATCTCGATTAATAGTTTGATTTTACTGTTTTAACGTCGTCTTTCAGCGTATTGTAATCTTCTTTAACTTGGTTAAGTTTAGATTTTCCTTCTTCGATAATTTCTTTACCGTTTGAAGTGATTGTGTTTACAATACCATCAAATTTTGTTTTTAGATTATCACCGTAATCTTTTGATTTATCTTTAATTTTTTTTCTTGTGTTTGACCCTTTGTCTGGTGCAAATAAAACACCTATGAATGCTCCCGCCGCTGCGGCTCCTAAAATTCCTAAAATTGTGCTACTAGTTTTCATAATAAATTAATTTTAATGGATTAATATTTAATAATTTGTTGATTTAATAAAAAGTTTAATTTTATACTTCTCGACCTTTAATTAGTCGAAGCAATACGGCAATAATGGCAATTACAAGAAGAATATGAATAATGCTTCCGAAACTGTAAACAAAGAACCCAAGAGCCCAAAGTATCACCAGAATCACTGCGATTGTATATAATAAGTTTGACATGGTTTTTTATTTTAATGGTTAATAATCAATTCTTTAATTTAACTTATAAGAAAGATATAGAGTCAAGTTGCTGTTTTTTGCGTCAGGAAATGTATATGTTGTTCCTGCAACCGTTCTTTCTTTACCTACAGTGGTTAAACCGTAATTGTAACGTAATCCTACGCTAATTGGGTTAAAATCTACTCCAACACCAGCAGAAATACCTGCATCAAATTTGGCAAGATCATCTGTGTCAATATCTTGGTCAAAATCAATACTTCCGTTTCCGCTTACTTTAGAGCTTACTAGATAAGAAGCGTAACCACCGGCGTGAATGTTAAAGTTTTTTGTAACATTAACTCGCACTAAAAGCGGAAGCTCGATATAATTAAGTCTAAATTTTGCATCCCCACTTGCAAAAGCGTTGTTGTATTCTAATTTTGCCCCTTTTGTGGTAAACAAAAGCTCTGGCTGAATTGCTACAAAATCTGAAATAGGAAGTGTAGCATAAACTCCGGCATTAAATCCGTATAAAACATTGTTGTCATCTACATCATCTCCACTACCGTAAAGATTAGACATGTTGAATCCTCCTTTTACCCCAAATTCGGTATTTACATTATTGTCCTGAGCGTGCAGCATTCCAAACGAAGCTGATAAAAAAAGTGTAAAGGCGCATAAAAAATTGGCTTGTAATTTCATAGTAAAAAATTTAGTTAATAGATAGATAATAGGCGTTTATTCATTTTGTTTTTTTATTCTTTCAGTCTCTCGTAAGAGTTTGTATTGTTCGGGCAAAAAACGGAGAACCAGTTCCAAAATTTGTTTATCATTTGTTTCCTTAGAAATCGTTTCAAGTAACTCAATTTGATCGCATAAAGCTTCTGTTGTGGCGTCGAGATAGATGCTGTTAAAATCTTTGTTGCTAGCATCAATGAGGTTGTACAGGTCTCGTTTGTGCGTGGCGTTTATTTCAGTAATGACAATGAGCTTAGATGTGGCCATTTTGGTTACTTCTTGCAGCAACTGATTCTCTTCAATTTCTATTCTTTTGCTTAATTCCTGAACAATTACATCTGAACTTTTTTGTTGTGCAATTTGACTTTTTGAAATAATAGATTTGCTAATATTCGCCGCTGAAATAAAAAAGAAGACTTCCGTTTCTTCTCTGTCATTTTTTGTAAAAGCTTGATTCTTCAAAGTATTTTCAATCGGATTAATCTTTCTGCATGACGTGATGCAGACAACTAATACAAATAAGAAAAAGACTTTAAGATTAGTAGCTTTTAATGGGGGAATTGCTTTCATTATTAGTTCCTAAAGTATTACATTACAAAGATGCTAACGAATGAAAGATTTTCCTTTACAGCATAAAAATGAATCGTTATATAATTCCCATAACGGAATTATTTTTAGGTTTTATCCTTTTAAAATCAATGGTTTGTGAAGTTTAAGTTTGGCGTAAAAAAAAGAAATTATAGATTTTTCTATAATTTCTTTTTCTGTTCTTAGTATAATGTAGCTAATTTTTTTTCTTACAAATTAAAATAAAATTTTAATCGGGTAGGAATACGGTAAATACAGAGCCTTTGCCCAAAGTGCTATCGGCTGTAATATGGCCTTTATGATTTTCTACAATCTTCTTGCAGATTGCCAATCCGATTCCAGTTCCTGGATAATCTGTTTTAGAATGAAGACGCTGAAAAAGAATAAAAATAGTTTCTTTAAACTGAGGATCAAATCCCATTCCGTTATCTGTAAAAGTAATTTTATGAAATTTCTTTATAGACTGTTCTAATATTTCTGGATACTCGGAAGAATTTACTTTTTCGCTCGAAATTGATATCTCTGGTTCAATATCAGGTTTACTGTATTTTAATGAATTTCCAATTAAATTAATAAACAGCTGCTCGATCTGATATGGAATTACAGAAAGTTTTGGAAGTTTTGAAGCCTTAATTACGGCTTTCTTTTCTTCGATTATTTCTGCCAATTCAGATTCTGCATTGCTCAAAAGGTCATTAAGGCTTGTTTTGATGAACTCTTTTTTCGTAGTATTCGTTCTCGAAAACAAAAGAAGATCGTCTATTAAAACACGCATTCTTTTTGCTGAACTTTCAATTTTAGTGATGTAATTTTTACCGCTTTCAGACATGACTTTTTTATCGGCATCAGAAACTCTCGAAATAAAAGTCTGTATTTTCCTCAGTGGTTCCTGCAAATCGTGACTTGCCACATGATTAAATGAAGCCAGCTCTTTGTTGCTTTTCTCCAACTCTTTATTTCTTTCCTGAAGTTCAATATTTAGAAGATGCTCGTCTGTAATATCAAAATTAATTCCAAGTAAAATTTTGCTTCCCTGTTGGTCGGTTACAAGTTTGCCCGTGGTTTTAAAATAACGAACTTCAAAATCTGGGCGTACAATTTTGTAGTATACAAACGGAAGATGTTTCTTTTCTATAATTCCGTCAATTGCCTTTGCAACAGATTCTTTGTCATCTGGATGCACATATTTTAAAAGTGTTGCTTTATTGGGAGCAAAAGATTTTGGCTCAAGGCCTAATAATCGAAACTGATTGTCTGAGAAATCTATTTTATCAGAATCCAAATCCCATTGCCAAGTGCTGAATTTACCGATGCTTTCAGATTCAGAAATTAATCCGCTTGAGATTAAAAGCTTTTTATTGAATACTTTCAAACGTTCAAAATCGCGGCTAATTTGTCTGTAAGATAATAAAATGAAGCTTAAAGCAACCAAGAACAGCGAAATAGAAAAAAGCGGACTTAATGAGATTTCGGCATCGTAAATTTTAAGTCTTTTTTTGAGATATGTTTTTTCGATATCGTTCATTTCGTCGACCTTAAAGCGAATGTTTTCCATTAAGATCCTTCCGCCAAACATGTGGTTGTCGAGTTTTCTTTTGTCGTATGTTTTTGGATCGCTGTATTTTAAACAGTTCTCAAAAGAAACAAAGCGTTGCGTAATGAGTTTGAAAAGCTTCTGAAGATTTTCTTGTTGCGGCTCATTATCAGCAGTTAGTTTTTTTAAGGTAATAAAAGAAGTATTTACCTTATCTCTTGAGTAAATGTAAGGAGTTAGAAAACGGGCATTGCGAGTGATAATATATCCTCGCTGGCCCGTTTCTGCATCTTTTATAGCCGACATTAAGCGTTCGAGCTGTATGTTGATTTCGTAAGTGTGCATAACCAATTTACTCGATTCGTTCAAGTCTTGATTATGTTTGTAAGCAATTGAAGAAAGAAATAACAGAATGAAAACTGCGATTACAAAAATAACTCTCAAAGAGTTTGAAGAATTAAAATTTGGTATCCATTTCATTGGTATGCTCTATTTTAGTCGCAGCAAGAAATTATCACGGTTTAACCCAGAGGTATGATAGTGCCAGTTTACAGTTACGACTTCATTAATTATTTTTTTCAGCGTATTGAAATCGCTAGGCTTTTTGATGTAAATATTAGCGCCTTGAATAAATGTGTCTTCAATATCTTCTTCAGATGAAGAAGTAGAGTAAATGGCAATAATTATATCTTTTAAGTGGTCCGTTTTTTTAATTTCAATTAAACATTCTTTACCTGTTTTTTTAGGCATGTTTAAATCTAGAAACAAAATATCAGGAAGTTTATTGTCTGTATTCATTAAATGATCCATTAACTGCATTCCGTCGTGGACAAAATTTACATTTGTCTGTATTTTTATTTCTTCAAATGCATCTTTAAAGAAAAGACGGTCATCTTCATCATCATCGGCCAATAAAATGTGTAATGCGTTTTTTTGCATTTTGATTGTGGTATTTGGGTTTTATTTTAAATTTTCTCTTCGTTTCTTAATAATTCTCTGAAAAGCAGATGGAGTAATACCAGTTGTATTTTTAAACTGTGTACTCAAATGCGCAACACTAGAATAATTTAGTAAAAAAGCAATTTCAGTCAAACTCATTTCATTGATAATGATTAGCTGTTTTGCTCTTTCAATTTTCTGTAAAATAATAAAATTTTCTATAGAAGAGTATGTTACTTCTGAGAAAACATTAGATAAATATCCGTAGCTGTGGTTTAGCTTTTCTGCCAAAAACACAGAACTTTTGTAATTATTGCTATCATCCATAAATACAAGCTCGATAATCGCATCTTTTATTTTTTGGACAAGTACACTTTTTTGATTTTCAACTACTTCAAAACCGCAAGGAGCCAATCTAGTTTTTAATTTCTCCAACGCTTCGGCATCAAGATTGTCTTCAATCTCAATTTCGCCAAATCCTAGAGTTGTAAAATTTACATTATTTTCTTCTAAGTTTTGTTTTAAATAAAGAGAGCAAATTGTATTGATATCGAACTTTATAAATAGTTTCATTTTATAGAAATTTGGTTAAAGATACTTATTTTATTTGGTGTTTTTGCTTTTAAATAGCATAGAATTACATGAAAATGTGATTTTAAAATAAATTTTTCAAAAAAATACCGCCTAATATTTTTACTAGACGGTATTTCCCTGATTGAGTTGTAAGGATTTACAATTCTGACAGGATTTGATGAAATTCCTCTTTTGTTTTTCCCAGTTTTTTCTGAAGTCTTCCGTACATTTCGTCTTCTTTTCCTTCAGCAAACATCAAATCATCATCTGTTAGAGTTGCATACTTTTGTTTCAGTTTACCTTTCAGCTCATTCCAGTTTCCTTTTATTTCTGTAGTATTCATGGTATCTCTTTTTTGTGATTTATTGTATTGTAAAATTGCAACTTCTCAATCAACATTTTGTTACATTTATTTTTTAGACTGTTGCATAATTTTCATTTTTTCATGCGTATTATTCCTGATATCGTCTCAGAATCCAAGCCATTTTTTCGTGTTCCTGCAGTAATCCTGTCACAAAATCGGCAGAACCTATATCATTATTTTCATTTTCAAAAACAGGAATATAGCCTCTAAATTCTGTCACCAATTGTTCATGGTTTTCTAAAAGTTCAGACAGCATATTTTTTTGCGAAGCATATTCTTTCGGAGATTCTTTTAAGGTAGAGTTGTCTATAAACTCTTTCATTGTTCCGATCGTTTTTTCTCCCAACTGATTAATGCGTTCTGCAACTTCATCAATATTAGCTTCAAGCACACGATATTGTTCTTCAAATAATTTATGTAGTTCCATAAAACTATTTCCAGAAATATTCCAGTGAAATTTCCTCGTTTTTACGTACAATGTCATTTCATTAGATAAAATCGTAGCCAGCATAGAGGCACTCTTTTTTAGGTTCTTTGGTGTAATTCCGATATTTGGGTTCATAATTGTCTTTTTAAAGGGTTTATTTCAAAGTTACTTTCCAATTTTACCTTTTTATTACACAATTTTGTGTAGATATTACAGAAATTCAATGTGTTAGCTGAATAACTAGAAAATAGGACAATTAGATAATTTACTCTTTGATGCCATTTCGACCATTTGCAATTAACCATTTACAATTCACAATTATAATTTGTAATTTTGCCGCACTAGCAAAATACAATATGACAACACAACAACTACACGAACAAATTCTTCAAAAAAAATCATTTTTATGCGTTGGCTTAGATCCTGATTTGACAAAAATACCGCAGCATTTATTAGAAACCGAAGATCCTATTTTTGAGTTTAATAAAGCTATAATCGATGCGACTCACGATTTAACCGTTGGTTACAAACCAAATACAGCTTTTTTTGAAGCATATGGAATAAAAGGCTGGATGTCTTTGCAAAAAACAATCAATTATATCAACGAAAATTATCCTGATATTTTTACGATTGCAGATGCAAAACGCGGAGATATAGGAAATACTTCTAGCATGTATGCAAAAGCTTTTTTTGAAGATCTAAATTTTGATAGTGTAACCGTTGCTCCATATATGGGCAAAGATTCTGTTGAGCCTTTTCTAGCATTCGAAAATAAACATACTATTATGTTGGCTTTAACGTCTAACGAAGGCGCTTTCGATTTTCAGACTTTAGATACTGGTGGAAAAGAGTTATACAAAAAAGTTCTAGAGACTTCTAAAACTTGGAAAAACAGCGAAAATTTAATGTATGTTGTTGGTGCAACAAAAGCAGAATATTTTGCAGAAATTAGAAAAATTGTTCCAGACAGTTTCTTATTGGTTCCCGGAATTGGCGCTCAAGGCGGAAGTTTATCTGAAGTATGCAAATACGGAATGAATGATAAAGTGGGACTTTTGGTAAATTCGGCAAGAGCTATTATCTACGCTTCAAAAGGAATCGATTTTGCAGAGAAGGCTAGAGAAGAAGCTTTGAAAGTACAGCAGGAAATGGCTGAGATTATTGATTCTAAGTCTTAGGTTTAAAGTTAGCTTTGAACATAGTTTTAACGCAAAGTGCACAAAGGTTTTCGCAAAGTTCGCAGAGTTTTATCTTTTTGAATTAAAGTTTTTTTAAGTTCTCAAAGCATAGATAAAGCAATACTTAAATTTTTCTTTGAGAACTTAAAAGACTTTTTACAAGATTACAGATAATTTCTTTGTGCACTTTGCGAAAAAACTTAGCGCACTTTGCGTTAAAACACACACACCAACAATTATGAAGCAAATAAAAGACCAGCTAGGTACTTTACATTCTTTTGAAACTGCTCCAAAACGTATTATTTCGCTAGTTCCTTCGCAAACAGAATTATTATATGATTTAGGTTTAGAAGAGAAAATCATCGGAATAACGAAGTTCTGTGTTCATCCGTTTCATTTTAAATCTACCAAAAAGACTGTTGGCGGTACTAAGAAAATTCATTTCGAGAAAATAAAGATTCTTGAGCCAGATATTATTATTTGCAATAAAGAAGAAAACACGCAAGAAATTGTAGAGCAGTTAAGTGCAATCTGTCCAGTTTGGGTAACAAATATCGTTTCTATTGAAGATAATTTCCAGATGATTTCAGATTTCGGACAATTATTCAACTGTAGAACCGAAGCGCAAAAATGGAACGATAAGTTGGCTTTCGCCTTGAGCGATTTCAAAAATTATATTCAGAATATAAAAGAAAAGAAAGCGGCTTATTTTATTTGGAAAAATCCATATATGGTTGCTGGAAAGGATACCTATATAAATGAACTGCTTAAACTGAATCATTTTAAAAATATTTACGAAGACAAAGGGCGTTATCCTGAAATAGAATTAAAGAAAATGCGTATTGAAGGCGATCCTGATATTGTTTTTCTTTCTTCAGAACCTTATCCTTTTAAAGAAGAAGATGCTTTTGAAATTGGAAGATTTACGCATCATGCCAAAACCATTTTTGTCGATGGCGAAATGTTTTCCTGGCACGGCACTAGATTGTTAAAAGCATTTCAATACTTTAAATTACTTCACGAAAGATTAAAGAATTAGTTTTTGTTTGTTTCAGGTTTTTAGAAACTTAAACGCAAACTATGCTAAGTTATACGCAAAGTTCGCAAAGCTTTTTTTATTGCTTTGCGAACTTTGCGGTTAAAATAAGTTCAAAGTAAAGCAACAAGCAACAAAAAGCTTGAAATAAAAAATGCCGGTATCTCGAAGACGCCGGCATTATTTAACTAACCAAAACCAAAATAATAAATAACCAGTTTATTACACTACAAATGTCCGAAATAAATAAACCTTATGCTGTTAAGGTCTTGTTATTACTTTGTTGAAAATAAGTTAATGTATATTTTGAAAAAGTTTGCAATACAGAAAATTTACGCTTTGGGTAAGTAAACCAAGAAGAAAATAAGGTAAACTTGAAATTAAGAAAACCCAAAACATGAAACCAAATGATGATAAAAAAAGAATGCCGGCATCTCGAAGAAGCCGGCATCATTTAACTAACCAAAACCAAAATAATAAATAACCAGTTTATTACACTACAAATGTCCGACATATATCAATCTTATGCTGTTAAGGTTTTGTTATTACTTTGTTGAGCATACGTTAAGATTTTTTAGATCGTCGTTTTGAGCTTTCTGCAGCGCTAAATAATCTCAATTTATCAAATTTTACTAATTCTTAGTTTTATTTAGAAATTTGACAAAGGCCATTTTGCTATCCTGATAACGTTTTTAAGTGTTTAAGATGCTGAAACTCCTAATATGGAAAGATTATCCAAAAAAATAACCCGACAGGATTTAAAACCTATCGGGTTAATTATTATTCAAAGATTAGAAAATCTTATAGTTCTTAGTAATTTTGAACCTTAAGAAAAAACAACAGTTTTATTGCTATAAACCATAGTTTTTCTTTCGGCATGCAATTTAATAGCTCTTGCTAAAACAATGCGTTCCAAATCACGACCTTTCATGATAAAATCTTCTACGGAGTGAATATGAGAAACTCTTGCAATATCTTGCTCGATAATCGGACCTTCATCCAATTCTTCTGTTACGTAGTGGCTTGTTGCACCAATAATTTTTACACCGCGTTTAAAAGCCGAATGATAAGGTTTTGCACCTGGAAAAGCAGGTAAGAACGAATGGTGGATATTAATAATTTTATTTTCGTAAAGCGAAATCACTTTTGGAGTAACAATCTGCATGTAACGAGCCAAAACGATAAAATTGATTTGATATCTTTTTAAGAGTTCTATCTGTCTAGCTTCGCCTTCTTCTTTATTGTCTTTTGTAAAAGGAACATAGTGAAACGGAATGTCAAAACGTTCTGCAATTGAACGTAAATCATTATGATTGCTTATAATCATAGGAATTTCGACTCCTAATTCATCTGCGCTGTAACGGCCTAAAATGTCAAATAAACAATGATCATATTTAGAAACAAACAAAGCCATTTTAGGTTTTTGTTCCTGATTGTACAAGTCCCACGACATATTGAAATCGGCAGCAATAGTCTTGCTGAATTTTTCTTTTATGTGGTCAATATTACTGCTCTGATTGGTAAATTCACATTCTAAACGCATGAAAAATACATTTTGCTCTACATCGACATGCTGGTCAATGTAAGTAATGTTTCCTTCTACCTTAGCAATAAAAGTAGTCACTGCGGCAATAATTCCTTTTTGGTCTTTGCAGTGAATAAGTATTGTTATTTTTTGCATTTTGGTCGTTTTGTTTTTGATTTTTCAGTTAATTATCCAGATTCATTAGTAAAAAACTTTGAACCTTTATAGCTCTGTTTCTTTGAGCCTTAAAAAAAATTATTTTCCGTCCTGAAGAGCAAAAACGCTTTTTAATAAAGGTGTTGTTCTTGCAGAGATATTATTTCTAATTTCTTTTTCTTCTACGGCAATCATTTTAAAAACACCAGACAAAGCTTGATTGGTTGTATAATCAGTTAAATCTGGATTTACTTTTTTTACTAACGGAATAGTGTTGTATTTCGTTATGATGTTTTTCCAAACGGCATCTGCGCCTACTTTTTCGAAAGAGCTTTTAATTACGGGATTAAATTTGGCATATAATGCAGTAGTTGTACTGCCTTGTAAATAAGTTGTTGCGGCACTATCATTTCCTAAAAGAATGTTCTTAGCATCAGTAAATGACATGTTTTTTACAGCCGAAACAAAGATCGGAGTTGCTTCTTTTACAGCATCTTCTGCAGCGCGATTCAACATTTTGATTCCTTCATCTGCAAGAGAGCTTAATCCCACTTTACGAAGGGTTGCATCTACTTTTTGAAGTTCTTCTGGCATTAAAATTTTTACAGCTTCATTTTTGTAAAATCCATCTACTGCGGTTAATTTGCTTACTTGTTCTGTAATTCCTTTGTTTAATGCTTCTTTTAAACCTGAAGCAATATCAACTCCTCCAACTCCCGGAAGCTGAGAAGATATTTGAGGCAATTGATTTAAAGTCTGTTGTACCTGTGCGCAAGAAGTAAGCGAAAACGTAACGGCTAATAGTAAAATCTTTTTCATTATGGGGTTTTATTTAAGTTTCAAAAGTACTACTTATTCAAAAACAACGCCACAATTTTATTAAGAGAGAAGAAAGATTTTGTTTGATAACTAACACAAATTACAATTGTTTAAAAACGAAAGAAAAATTACGAGCAGAAATAGATTTTAAATATTTTTTGAATTCTTTTTCCATTGAAAAAGCAAATCTTCAAAAAAAGATTTTACTTCTATTTTTTTTCCATCAACACTAACTTTAAATGTACTTTTGTCCTTTTTTGTAATAAGCGCATAGGGACAATAAGTTATGCCAGCATAATTTACTGTGTCAATCTTTATAATATCATTATAAAATGCAAAAACTATTTCATTTCTTTCCACTTTTCGTTTATCGATCCAGTAAGAAGCAACTCTTTTATTAGTGAAAAAGTTACCAGCTGTTTCTTTGGTGTTTTCACTATAAAATTTGTAGATGGTTTCTTCTTTATCAAGTAGATTCAAACTTTTTATAAAATTTAGATCTTTTTTATTTAAGCTTGATTGAGTTTCAATTTTATTGCATGAAATAAAAAAGACTAAAAACAAAAGGGAAAAATATTTCTCCATAAAATTACTTTTTCAAAAGATCAATTTTCTCATTTGTTTTCTCAATGTAGACCGACATTTCGCTGTATTTCCATGTACCTCTTTTTTCGCCTACAACAAATAAAGTTCCTTTACCTTTTGGACCTTTAAGTGGAACTTGTACATCGCAAGTTCGTATGTTATTATGTGAAGTGACAGTTCCAGAAACCATTCCGTCTGTTTCTACAGGAGACCCGAGTTTTTCAATTACAAGTTTGTTATTTTCTACGGCTATCATAGATTCTTTATAAGCTTCAGAATCTTTAAGTACCGAAGTTACTTCGTAGAAAATTCCTCCAATAAATAAAGCGACTAATGCTAAAAGGGTTAAACATCCGCTAGGAATAAACCATTTCCAGTTTCGGTTTAGCCAGCTTTGCTTTTGTATTAGCTCGTTTGAATCTTCCATAAAGTTGAGTTTTTAGGTAAAAATGCAAAGCTAAAATAAGGATAAAATCTGATGTATTACATCTTTTTTAAAATTAAAACTATTTGATTGTTAAGTGTTTATGTGGCATCGTTTTTATGCCATTAAAAAAAAATCATCTCATAAAATATGAGATGATTTTAAGTAAAGTTTTTAAAACTTTATTAATATGATAATTTAGATTGAGGCGT
>NZ_DHEI01000054.1:51753-55190 GCF_002399805.1 Flavobacterium sp. UBA4854 | reverse complement strand
AGTAAAACGCAATATAGTGAAGAATATCACTCTTTCGTAAATGGACAGAACACAACTCAAGGAGGAACGCACTTAGCGGCTTATCGTGAGGCAGTTGTAAAAACCATTCGTGAATTTTATAATAAAAATTTCGAAGCATCAGATGTTCGTAAATCGATTGTAAGTGCTATTAGTATTAAAGTAATGGAACCGGTTTTTGAGTCACAGACCAAAACAAAATTAGGTTCTACCGATATGGGCTCTGATGATGGAACGCCAGCAGTTTCTGTTCGTACTTTCGTAAACGATTTCATCAAAACGAAATTAGATAACTACCTGCATAAAAATCCAACAACTGCAGATGCTTTATTGCGTAAAATTCTTCAGGCAGAACGTGAGCGAAAAGAATTATCTGGAATTAGAAAACTGGCAACAGATCGTGCTAAAAAAGCCAATCTTCACAACAAAAAACTAAGAGATTGCCGTGCGCATCTTCCTGATACCAAAAACCCAAGAAACTTAGAAAGCACGCTTTTTATTACCGAGGGAGATTCGGCTTCCGGATCGATTACAAAGTCGCGTGACGTAAATACACAAGCCGTTTTCAGTTTACGTGGTAAACCTTTGAATTCATACGGAATGACTAAGAAAATCGTGTATGAAAATGAGGAATTCAATTTATTGCAAGCAGCACTTGATATTGAAGACGGATTAGAAAAATTACGTTACAATAATATTGTAATCGCAACCGATGCCGATGTCGACGGAATGCACATTCGTTTGCTTTTGATTACATTTTTTCTTCAGTTTTTCCCAGAATTAATAAAAGAAGGGCATTTGTATATTTTACAAACACCTTTATTCAGAGTGAGAAACAAAAAAGAAACGATTTATTGTTATTCTGAAGAAGAAAGAAAAGACGCGATTGAAAAACTAAAACCAAAACCAGAAATCACCCGATTTAAAGGTTTGGGAGAGATTTCTCCAGACGAGTTTAAAAACTTTATTGGAGATACCATCCGTCTTGATCCCGTTATGATGGACAAACATACTTCAATTGAGCAATTGTTGTCTTTCTATATGGGAAAAAACACCCCAGATAGGCAAGAGTTTATTATCAAGAATCTGAAGGTTGAAATTGATGAGCTTGAGGAAGCTTAAAATTAAAGTAGAAGAATTTTTTAGTAGTTATACTGAACAAAATATATGAAAGACGAAGAAGACGATAACATAATTCCAAACGACGACGAGAATAATCAAGATGAAAACCAGTTTGATGACAATCAAAATGGAGATGAAGATGAGATTATCGACGTAGATGCTAGACAATTTGAAGGACAGCATTTTTACGAAAATCAGGAAGAAGAAGGCGAAGACGTTATTACGAAAGTAACCGGAATGTACAAAGATTGGTTCTTGGATTACGCTTCGTATGTAATTCTGGAACGTGCAGTTCCCGCTATCGAAGACGGATTTAAACCTGTTCAGCGTCGTATTATGCACTCTTTAAAAGAGCTAGATGACGGCCGTTATAATAAAGTTGCCAATGTAGTAGGGCACACCATGCAGTATCACCCACACGGAGATGCAAGTATTGGTGATGCAATGGTGCAAATTGGACAAAAAGATTTATTGATAGACTGCCAAGGAAACTGGGGAAATATCTTAACTGGTGATGGAGCAGCAGCTTCGCGTTATATTGAAGCACGTTTATCTAAATTTGCTTTGGAGGTTTTATATTCTCCAAAAATTACAGACTGGGGATTATCATATGATGGTAGAAAAGCCGAACCAATTAATCTTCCTGTAAAATTTCCATTGCTTTTAGCGCAAGGAGCAGAAGGTATTGCAGTAGGTTTGTCAACAAAGGTTTTACCTCATAATTTTAATGAATTAATTGATGCTTCGATTAAAATCTTAAAAGGAAAACCGTTTACGCTTTATCCTGATTTTATGACGCAGGGTATTGCCGACGTTTCGAATTATAACGACGGAATGCGTGGCGGACGTGTACGCGTACGTGCTAAAATTTCGCAGTTAGACAAAAATACATTGGTGATTACTCAGATTCCGTTTTCTACCAATACCTCGAGTTTAATTGACAGTATTTTGAAAGCCAATGAAAAAGGCAAAATCAAAATCAAGAAAATTGAAGACAATACTGCAGCCGATGTTGAGATTTTAATTCATCTTTTTCCAGGAGTTTCACCAGATAAAACTATTGATGCATTATTTGCATTTACAGCTTGTGAAACTTCTGTAGCGCCTTTAGGATGCGTTATTGAAGATAATAAGCCTCTGTTTATTGGTGTTTCTCAAATGTTGAGGATTTCGACAGAAAGAACGGTTGAGCTGCTTAAGCAAGAGCTTGAAATTCAATTAGAAGAATTAAAGAATAAATGGCATTTCTCTACTTTGGAGAAAATCTTCATTCGCGAAGAAATGTACATTGACTTCAAATTATATGGAGACAGAGAATCATTATATAAATACTTGTATGATAGATTTGAGCCTTTCAAGAAATCATTCGTAAGAGAAATCAATGATGAAGATTTACAGCGTTTGACTCAAATTCCAATGATTCGTATTACGCGTTTCGATTCTGATAAAGCAGACGAATTGATTTCGAGATTGGAAGAAGAAATGAAAGAGGTAGAATACAATCTAGAGCATCTTACAGATTTTGCTATTGGGTATTTTACCAAATTAAAAGAGAAATATGGAAAAGGGCGTGAACGTAAAACCGAGCTTCGAGTTTTTGATAATGTAGAGGCTACAAAAGTAGTTTTACGTAACACAAAACTATACGTAAACCGCGAAGAAGGTTTTGTGGGAACAAGTTTAAAGAAAGATGAATACGTAGGTGATTGTTCTGATATTGATGATGTTATCGTGTTTTTACGCGATGGAACATTGATGATTACAAAAGTAGATTCTAAGACTTTTATAGGAAAAGATATTATTCACGCGGCCGTTTTTGATAAAAATGATAAACGAACTATTTATAACATGATGTATCGTGATGGTAAATCAGGTCCATCATACATAAAGCGTTTTAATGTTACTGGAGTAACACGTGATAAAGCCTACGATTTAACAAATGGAACAAATGGTTCTCAGGTAGTTTATTTTTCGCATAACCCAAACGGAGAAGCTGAAGTTGTGACTATCTTATTGCGTCAGGTTGGAACGATTAAGAAGCTGAAATTCGATATTGATTTTGCTAATTTAGCGATTAAAGGACGTGGTTCGAAAGGAAATTTGGTTACAAAATATCCAATCAAGAAAATCGAATTAAAAGAAAAAGGAATTTCGACTTTACTACCAAGAAAAGTTTGGTTTGATGATACCGTAAAACGTTTAAATGTTGATGCGAGAGGAGAGTTGTTGGGCGAATTTAAACCAAGCGATAAAATTTTAGTTATCAGTCAGTCAGGTAAATTAAAAGTTATTATTCC
>NZ_DHEI01000054.1:31991-51542 GCF_002399805.1 Flavobacterium sp. UBA4854 | reverse complement strand
CGTTTCCTTGTAGAAAATGAAGGAAAAGAAGAAAGCTTTATTACAGATCATCCAAATTCACAGTTAGAAATCGTTTCTACAGATTATCGTCCTGTAGCACAATTGGTTTTTGCAAAAGTAAAAGGAGTTCAAAAAGAAGATCTTCATATAGATGTTGAAGACTTTATAGCCGTAAAAGGTTTCAAAGCTTTAGGAAATCAATTAACAACAGATAAATTAAAACAAGTGAATTTATTAGACCCGCTTCCTTACGAAGAACCAGTCGAAGAAATTCCTGAAAAACCTGAAATTTCAGAAGATGATCCTGTAGAAACAGAATTAGATGACGACGGCCAAATAGGTTTGGTTTTAGAATAAAAAACAAAACGCTAAGAATTTAATTTCTTAGCGTTTTTTTATGTTTTAATAATAATTGATTTTAATTCTCAGAAATGACTACCTCTTGTTTAATCCATTTTACTTCATTGTTTTCGATATAGACAGAAATAGTATCTCCGTTTTGTACTTCTCCGGATATTATTTTTTTTGCTAAAGGTCTTCTTAAATGAGTTCTTATAATATTTTTAATTGGCCTTGCACCTAATTTGGTATTATAGCCATTTTCGGCAAGATAAAGTTTAGCTTCTATCGGAATATTGACCGAAATATTGATGTTTTTCAATAAATCGGTAAATTCTTTTTTAAGATGAATCTCGAAGATTTTCAATGCATTTTCTTTACTGATAGGAGCAAAAGGTACAATTTCAGTTAGACGACCTAAAAATTCTGGTCTAAAATATTGCCCCATAATTTCCATTAAAGTACTTGATGCTGGAATTTTACCTTCATTAAATGTACTTGCAATATGATCTGCTCCAATGTTTGATGTAAACAAAATAATTGCATTAGAGAAATCTCCTTCTTTTCCTAAACGGTCATGTAGTTTGCCTTCATCCATAATTTGAAGAAATATATCAAAAACAGAAGGGTGTGCTTTTTCAATTTCATCGAATAAAACAATCGAGTAAGGTTTTTGTCTAATCTTGTTTATTAATAGCCCACCAGCGTCACTTTGAACATATCCAGGAGGCGATCCAAGTAGTAAAGAAACAGAATGTTCCTCCTTAAATTCAGACATATCAAAACGGATAATGGCATTTTCATCCTGAAAAAGAAATTCAGCTAGACTTTTGGCCAATTCTGTTTTACCTGTGCCTGTCGGCCCTAGGAAGAAAAACGAGGCAATTGGTTGTCCTGTCTTACTTAATCCTGAACGAGATTCGAGAATGGATCCCGCTACTGTTTCAATACAGTGATCTTGTCCAATAACTCGTGTACATAAAACCTGTTCTATATTTTTTAACTTTTCGTTTTCTGATTTCTTAAGTTTACCAACAGGAATTCCTGTTTTTTTTGCAATAATCAAAGATAAATCAAATGCTTCAATATGAGATCGTTTATCTAATGCTTTTTCTTCAACTTTATTTATGAGATTTTCAATATAAATTACAATTGATTCTGATGTTTCAAATATATTCTTTCCATTTTGTTCTTCAGCATCGATTAAAAATGTTGTTTTATTTATTAAATCTACTAGAAGCCAATTACATTCTTTGATTAAGTGATCTTCTGATAGTTCTAAAGTGTTAGTTTTTAAAATATTAAGTCTTTCTAGAATGGATTGTTTTTCTTTCAAAAAAGTTTCTCCCGAAGTTTTTAAAACTGACATAGTATGGTCAATTAAACTAATAGCCGATTCAGGAAGGCTTTTTTCTTTTAAATATCGTCTTGATAATCTAATTGACTCTAAAATAGTTTCATCATCAATTTGTATTTTATGATGTTCTTGGTAAGATTTGATCGATTCCCGAATCATTCGAAACAAATTTTCATCATTCGATTCTTCCAGTTTTACAATTTCAAACATTCCAGAAAGCGCTTGCTCTTTCTCAATCTTTTTAGAATATTCATCAATTGTGGATGTGGCAATAACAGTTAGTCCTTTGCTCAGCTCATTTTTTAAGACATTTGAAATTCCAGAATCTGCACCATTGTCTAATAATGAATGAATTTCTTCGATAATTAAAATAGCTTTTGGATATTGTTTTAATTCCTGAATGCAATTTTTCAATCGGTCTTCAATTTCGCCCTTGTATGACGCTCCCGAATGAAATTTACAGAAGCTTACATGGTGAAGTACAAAGAAAACTTTGATCATAACAGTGATAATCCGTTAACGGAAACTTTTATGATTTCTGCTCGTAAAATTTCAATGGGCGGGGGCGAGTTTGATAATGCTTGGGTGTAACACTTAAAGACTTTATCAAACTTGATTAAGCTTGAAAACTATTAAAGGAAGTCTTTTTAAAGGACTTCCTTTTTTATTAATCTACTAACTTAAAATAAATAAACATGAGCTTTTTATCAAAATTGCATATCGACGGAGAAGAATATAACGTACTTGAATTTAATATCAATTTCAAACAAGATATCGATACTTCGAGCAAACCAATAGGAAATGCCAAAGGAGGAATTATAAAAGTAGTAATTGAGGCAACAAAAAACAGTCTTTTTCTGTCCTGGATGTTAAACAGTGATTTAACCAAAGACGGAAAAATTATTTTCTACAGAAGAGATGCCTTAAGTAAAATGAAAGAACTAACATTTGAAAAAGCATATTGTATTGACTATCATGAACAATTTACCAGTACCACCGAAGTGCCTATGAAAATCACAATGGAACTGGTAACAAAAGAACTGACTTTTGGGGACGCAAAATTCTCAAATAACTGGATTGCTTTAGATTAAGTTTTTAAACGTAATTAAAATACGATTTCATTATGGGACATTTTTCAGAGCAGGTGCACATTACCATTGGGGGTTTTACACAAAATATTATTTATTACAATTTAAAGCTGTCACAAAAAATGGCAGATCACCATCATTTTTCATTTGTCTGGCAATATACAGGTAAAGCGGTTATAAAACCAGAAGACCAAGCTCAGGCAATGCGTAAATATATTGGTGATGAAGTGATTTTTACTTTCAAAAGCGTAACCGGAATCAAGCTTATGAGCAAAGGAATCATTATCGAGGTGACTTCAATAGACAGGCATGGAAGCGCGGCTGGTCTGCATATTTCAGGAATAAGCCATAGTAAGGTAATTGACGATATGCCAAAATCCAGAACTTATCTGGAAAGAGGGATGGATGATATTGTTTTGGATTTATTTTCAGAAGGACCAACAGAGTTTTATCAGAGAGATTCTATTAGATCAACTTATTTGAAAGAATTCAATTATATGGCGCAATACAATGAGACCAATTTTGAATTTCTTAAAAGACTGTCAGCCCGCTATGGGCAATGGTTTTATTTTGACGGAATGCGCATGCAGTTCGGACAGCTTAAAAACTCAAAAATTAAACTCATAAACGGAGCTTCTCTCCATAGCTTTAAAATACAGGCCAACATGACTGCGCATAACATTTCACTAGCAGGTTATGATTACAGCAATGCATCAGGTATTCGTGACGCATCTGCAAAAACAACTACAGGCAGTAAAGACAGTTTTGCTTCTATAGTGGGATTTAATCAAGGCACCGTAACGCAAGGAGAATTGAGCATTGGATCATACACCAACAATGCACAAAATAAAGAAGAAATACAGGAAATGATTACGCTGCAAACGGCAGGAAGTGATGCAAACAGTGTTTATTATAGCGGAATCTCCTATTTCCCTTTAGGATTAGGACAGACTTTTACCATTGTAAACCAAACCATAGAGCACCATTTAGTTTGTATAGAAGCCTTACATCACTCAGAAGTGCATGGCAATTATAGCTGTGAGTTCAAGGCAATTCCTGCCGATGTTTCTGCACCGCATTATACCAATACAAAAGTTTTCGCCAAAGCAGAAACCCAGCCTGCAAAAATAGCAGACAACAACGATCCAGACGGACTCGGTCGTGTAAAAGTAGAGTTTTACTGGGCAGCAGGAACCAAAAAAAGCCAATGGATAAGAATGATTCAGCCTCATTCAGGAGCTGGAAAAGGTTTTTATTTTATCCCCGAAATTGGAGAAGAAGTTTTAGTTGGTTTTGAAGGAGGAAACGCGCAATGTCCTTATGTGATGGGAACGCAATATAATGGACAGGAATCATCAGGTTATGCTACTGAAAAGAATGATTTTAAAGTAATACAAACCCGAAGCGGAAACAGAATTATTTCTGATGATGCCACGGGAGATGTTACAATAGAGAGTAAAATGGGACAGACTTTGGCGGTATTGTGCGGTGATGGAAATGTAAAAATAAAAGCTCCAAAAAATATTGAGTTTGAGGCAGGGGAAGATATTGTTATGAAAGCTGGAAGAGATATAACATCTAGTGCGGGACAGGATATTTCAGATATTGCAGGGGTAAATCATACAAGTAAAGCAGGCGGAATTATGACCCAAAGTGCTGTTGGAGATTATAATCTTACCGCATTTGATATAAATGAATCTGCCGTAGGAAAAAGAAATTCCCATGCTGAGATTATACAAGAGCAGGCAGGTGCCATTCAAAAAAATGCGACAGATGATAATATTAATGTACAGGGACAGAAAAAAATAAGTACTAATTCGGGTGAAAATTCTAATTTCTTTTAAATATGAGTGAAGGAGGAAAAATAACCCGTATTATTTTAGGCGAATCTAATTGGACTTCTAAAGGCGATATGAACATAATTGCCACAAAAGGCGATGTTACTTTTTCAGCAGCAAAAAAAGTTAATTTTCATGGTGTTGAAGAAGGTGTTCACGTTGGTAATTATGAATGGCAAGAAGAAAATGATAAGTTTTTTGCAACAGGATGGTATACTTATGATTATGAAGGCGAGAAATATTTAAAGAGAGATTCCAGAGGACCGAAAGCTCATTTAGATGAGATAATTTATTTTCATTTAAATGTTAGTAATAAAGTACCAACAGGTACCGAAATTGTTTTCCAACTGTGGGATTTTGATATGTTCCTCTTTCATGACTGTTTTAATCCTGATGATGACAAGTTTAATGGAAAAAAAGTTTTTATAAAAGGAAAAGTTAGGGAAGTAAATGGAAAAAAAAGAATAACGATTGAATTGCTTCTTGATCCTGCATGGAGTGACGATATTGCAGCAGAAAAGGGAATGCTGACCGATGGTTGCTTAGATTTTTATTGGAAGTGGAATTATAACGGCATCGAATGGAATTCTGAAAGATTTTTGTTAAGGGTTTATTTTTCTGAAAAAACACTAATAATAAAACCGGCTTATCAAGGGTATGGTTTCCCGGAAATAAGAACTGCAGACGGTAATATTGTTGTTTTCTCACCAGGAATTGGATTAATTAATGAACCATCTACGCTTTTAGAAAGTGAGATTGAAGAGATTAAAAACCATATAGAAAGCGAAATTTGGGGCAGTGTAGGTAATGTTATACAAAAATACCGAGATAAAGTACAGCAAACTATTGCGGTAAAACAGCTCGAAAAAGGGCATCTGGTAAACAATTTAGGCAAACTAGAATTTAGCCGAAGAATATACACACAGCCTGTTTTCGACAACAGCGGAGAACTTTATATTATTAAAAAGGCTGCTAATTTTGGATATAAAAAAGAAGGCAAACTAGTTACTACAAAAGGAATAAGCCAGCTGGATTATTTTAAAGATGTAGGTTTTTTTAATAAAGTGACCAATGCTTCGAGAGATTTGGTAAGTATTTTTGGCTTTTCTGATGTAGTTAATTTTGCTATGGACGAACATCCAGAAACTATTATGATAGGTTTTGCTCCTGCAGATTTTTTATTGGCAGTTCTTGCACCAGAATTGAGAAAGTCAATAGAAGAATCTTGGGATACTGTAGTTTTTGATTTGGTTGAAAAGGCTAAGGATAGAGGCATTAATGGTATTAATGAGTTTTTACAAAGTAGTGGAGGAAAAGAAAAACGTTATGCATTTAAATTGTTTAAAATAAATCAAACGACTTTGGATAAATTGTTTCGAGGTGATTTTAAAAAAATAGAAGATATGATAGATTTTTATTACAAAAACCAAAAAGACTCTCAACTATATGATGTTTTTTATTATAAAAAAAATGATGAAGATGATAAAACAACTAAAGTAATAATCGATTGTATTTTTATAAATTAAGTATGATGAAATATTTTATATATATATGTGTTGCAACGCTCCTTATAACTTCTTGCAAAAAAAAAGAATCATATTTTTTAAAGGAAGTTGTTTCAAACGAACAAGTCTTATTGATATTAGATTCTAAAAGGTCACAACTAAAAGATAGTTTGCTGATCAGCTTGCCAAATGAATACCAAATAACAATTAATGATTTGAATTTGAAATATTTAGATATTGATTATTTTATTAACAAGAAGTATTTAAGTATGGTATCTGAATATGTTGTATATGATAAAGCTAGTAATAAACCAATATTTGATTTTAAACCATACTTAATGTCTAAGAACACCTTTTCGATTGTTATTAGAGAGAGAAATCACTTAATTGCAAAAAAAGATGCTCAAGAATTATTAACAAAATATAATAAAAGAAAATTTTTAAACAATTTAAAAAATAGAGATACCATAAATTTAATATCCTATGATAAATTTAGAAAAGATAATATTAAAATTTTAAAGGAATTAAGAAGAATTGATGATAAAATTAGAATTACTACAAGTTGTAAAGGAGAAGAGTTTTTTAATTCGCATGATTTTAAAATACGCTGGTAGTATAAATTTAAAAATCAGATAATAAAGAACTTTTATATAAGTAAGTTATGAAGCACATCTATTTGTATTTTTTTATATGTTTTTTGATATTATCATGTAAGAAAAAAGATCCTATTGAAGTGAAACAGATTATCTCTAAAGAGAAAGTAACTATTGAAGGTAGTTATATTGAGAAAAAAACTTTGAAAAAGTGTTTTTTATTAAGTATTCCTGTTTAATTTGAAATTACAATAAATTCAAGTGTCAATTCTATTTCTTGGATTTATTACATAGATAGAAGAGTTATAGATAAAGATTATTCTGATTTTGAAGTTTATAATAAAATAGATAAAACAAAGCAAAATTTTAAAATTGAACCAAAAGACCCTACTGATACTATATTCCCTATAAATCAAAAAATAAATTTGTTAATCAAAAATAAAAGACATCTATTGTCTGAACAAGAAACAACGGAATTATTGAAAAAATATAATATTTTCAAGTCTATTGACAATTTAAAATCTGGGGATATCATAGAGTTAATATCATGTGATAAATTTAGAGAAGATAATAATGAGCCAATTAATGATTATGAAAAATCAGGAGACAAGATTTATTTTATTGCGAGAAGTCGTGGTAAGGAAACCTTTCGACTTCGTCAGAGAATAGAATGGTACGATGTAAATATGTAGTTTCAATTGATTCTTTTTAACCTTAAAGCTAAAGCCTTTTTTAAATGAAAAGGAAAGCAACAAAAATTAAATAACGAAGAATTCTATAATTTAAAAAATAAGCATTGTGGTAAAAATAATTATTTTTTTATTTAATCGCCAATCATAATATGGGTTGGATTGGCGCGATTATTTCGCTTTTTATAGCTCTTATTTTGAGGGCAATTGCAAGAGATGAAGAGAATAAATTAATAAATGAAGGAAAAAAAGCTCGAACTAGACTTAGAAAAATTGGGAAAAGAATACCTGTTAGTTATAATGAACTTGAAATAAAAACAAATTGTTGGGTACAAGAGGTTGAGGTGGGGACTGGGAGAAATTCACATAATGAATATATAGATGTAAATCTTAATGTCATAATTTTCAAAATAACATTTGATAACATTCATTTTAGAGAGGAATATAGAATAGACATGGAACCTCAAATTTTAAAGATGAAACTAGCAATGCAAAAAGAATTAAGTTTTTATTATGATCCAAATAATGTTAAAGATAATTTTTTAGATTTTGAATTTCTTTTTGATAATTAGGGAATAATGCCCCTTGCTAGCGCGAGCGTCTCGCTCGTGAACACAAAGTTTATTTAACAGAATTATTCTCAAGTGCACGAGCGAGACGCTTGCGCCAGCGGAGATTTTAATGACTCCTATAAATAACGTTTGAAATACTTATTTGTAAATGAAATTAATTATAACAATTTTTTTGCTAGTGTTAATCGCTATATCTGTACAGACCTATTTTTTTAATGGAGAACCACATTCTGAGGAGGCTGTATGCTTTGGAGCTCTTCTAACGACTGATATACTATTAATCTTTGTTTATCTTCGTGAGAGCGAGAATTTACTGTATAGAAGAGTAATAGGGACTCTATTATGTTGTTTTGTAATTATTACAGTCAATTTTTATCTGTTTTTTTTGTACATACAAGAATGGGGTAAAGCTTTTAGAAACTAAATTATGAAGAAAGAAGCAATGTATAATCTAACTAATAAATTTCTTATATTATTTTTGATAATAACAATAATTGCAAATCTTGTTCAATTTTATAATTATAAACCAGATAGAAGATTTGAGTGGACAGGAGGTGTTATAAGTAGTAAAGGAAATATCGTACAGGTTGCGATTTGTGATTTTAAAGGAAATGATTATCATATTAATAAAGATAAGATACTGGATAATAGTTGGGATGAAATTAATGGTTGCGAAGACTATATGAAGAATATTTTCTTTCCTGATAGTCTGTCGATAAAATGGTTTTCTTACAATGAACAAAAATTTTATAGTGGTGATTTTGCTTTGCCAATTGAAATTATCCAGACAAAAGCGACACAAATGGGAATGCTTCCGAGTGTCAAAAATGATTATGACTCAGATAGGATTCTTCATTTTATTGCTGAAGTTCAGCTCAATGGGAAACTTGCAGTTTGGATGCAAAAGTTTAATAAAAATACAAGGTAAAATTTAAAGTTGCGACTTTTCAAGCCCAAGAAATAAAAGCAACATGGCACATTTTTGATCATTTTTCAGATACCGATAGTATATCAGACATTAATATTAGTAAAAAAGTAGCTTTAGTTATGGAACGGCACTCTTATATGCTAAAAATTAAATTACCAAACGCATTTAAGGTTGATGATTTTCAATTTGATTTTTTTAATCAAAATAATTGCTACTTGAATGAAGATAAATTGCAAAGCACTGTTTTTTATAATATTCCAAAAGGTTTTTGGTTGATATGGGGAAACGGAAAAAAACAATTCAATACACAATTTACTTTTGATAAGGATGAAGTTTTAGATTTATTTAGAAAAGAAAGTAATGATAAAGATAATTCAGTATCGCTTGTTCTGGAATTAATAGTAAGTGACAAGAATACTGTAAAAGTAATGCTTAACAATACTTTTACAAATAATAAGGCTGAATTAAGGAACGACTATGAATCTAGATATGAAAGAAAGATTGATGTAAATAATTCATATAATTAACCCGATAGCGCGGATTTGTAACCCTTGTTTTATTAATAACGATAACATTTCATGTCAAAAAAATATGAAAAAAAATATTTATTACTTGATTATTATTGCTATTCCCGATAGCGCGGATTTGCAACCCGATAGCGAGGATTTCATATATGAATAAAAAATTAATATTCAACAAAATTAAACCTCATTACATTTAAAATGAAAAAAATAAAATTCTATATCACTGCAATATCATTGCTGTTTTTTATTGCTTCAATTGCTCAACATAAACCAAACATTGTTGGAAATTATAGCCAAAATGGTGCAAGTTATTTTATACAAAGTGACAATACATTTATTATTGTGGCATATGCAACTTTAATAACTGGTAAATGGCATATTGAAAATAATTTATTGAAGTTAATTCCAAAAAATCCGGACTTTCCTTTTGTGTTATATGGATATAATAATCCCAATGTAAAAGGTACAAAAATAATGTTTTCTGGCTTTAACGATGATGCCACTTTTATAGGACTAAATGGAAATAAGGCCATTCAAAGAGTTTTTAACGAAGACGCAAATTGCTTGGGTTTTCCAAATGTTCATTTATTTAGTGAATCTGCAACAAAAATATCTTTTTCTTATGGATCGGAAAATACGGAAACCAAAGACAGAAAAATGTACATATTTAAGAATGACAATAATTATAATGATTTTGTTGCGCACTATATTTCGCAGTCAAATTTTCCTGAACCAATTATATTTAAAATAAAAGGAAACAGTCTTAAAAATAGGTTTAATGAAGAATTAAGTAGAATTGAAAGTTTACGTAATGAAGATTTAGAAATGATAAAAGAAATAAATAAGACTTCTAAGATGAGTGCAGATATTGTATATTATAATCCTTCATACAAGTATATTTCTGCAAATGAAATTAAACTTGATAAATACAGTTTTAATAAATCTAAAAATGCATATTTACTGAAAACAAAACAAGTAGTAAATAATTCATATCATGATTTAAATGTTCTTTATCAGTATAGTAAACTTCAAAATTTGCAAAATTTTGACGAAAAAAAGACAATAATAAAGAAAACATTATTTCATTTTCAATGTAAATAAGAATTTGAACATCTTTTGTTAAACAAAAACCCGCCCGATAGCGCGGATTTGCAATCCTTGCCCACAACAGTTTGACACAATAAAGATTTCAAAACAAAGTACAAATCAGATATAAGGTTTTCCCTCTGCTAGCGCGAGCGTCCCGCTTGTGAACACAAAGTTTTTTATATAAAATATTTCAAAAAATAGTAGTACTCAAAACGCTAATGAAATTAAAACTTCTCTTTATAATTCTGATGTTTTCTGCTTGTACTCAAAAAAAGTTTTCGGGTTATGTGAAAGATTTTGACAGTAATAAACCAATTGAAAAGTAGGTGTAAGCATTAACGAAAATACCACACAAACAGATAGTTTAGGCTATTTTAATTTAAATGTAAATTGTAATTCAACTTGTACTTTAAAACTCAGTAAGACTGGTTATGCTTTCAAAAAAATAATCAGAAAACCAGATGTGTCAGAAAAGAAAAAGGATGATAAAACAGATAAAAATACAATCTATATGTTTAAAAATGAAAGTGATTTTTCTAATAAAAGGAACCATTAAACCATGAGACAAGAGCGAATAAAAGACAGAGTATTAAAAAGAGCAGCGAGATCATGGGGATTTTCGGATGTTGAAATGGAAACTTCATTTGATCCTGTAGTAGCGATGATGCTGAATGCATTATCATATGAATTGGAAAAAGTAGCTCACGAACTCGAAGATTCTAAAACCCGTGTTGTTGAAAGGGTTTTAGAAATTATGTTTCCAGAAGTGACATCTGGAGCGAAACCCGCCAGGGCTATTGTGCAAGCATTGCCAATAGAGAATAATATTAAAGTTTCTCTGCAAAATCAAATGACAGCAAACAGAAGGATTCATAATATTTATAATCCGTTGGCACCAATTGCAAAAGATATTGTGCTTGCACCAACTTTGGAAGTAAAGTTGTCTGCCTGCGAAATAAAATATATTGCCTATGAAAGAAATCTGCATAAGATATCCAATCTTTTTTATAAAGATCTTGTTAGGAATTATAATCATACTCTGCCAGCAGGAGAGATTGTTCTGGGAATCGAATTAAGCAGTGAAAAGGTATCAGAACTAGATGATTTAATGTTATATATCGATATTAAAAACACTCATCAGAAAGAGATGTTTCATTATTATTTAAAACAAATGAAATGCTTTCTTGATGATAAAGAGATAGAAGTAAAAGAAGGTTATAATGTACCTTTAAATAACCTCGATATTAACGGAATTATTAATAATAACTATTCTAACTTAACTGAAATTCTACAGGAGGTGAACGAGTTTTACTTTGATAATTTTTATACCTTAAAAGGGAATTTAAAATATAAAAGTATAAATGAATATGGATCAGAATATAAAGCCTTTGCAGAAATAACAGATAAAAATGAAAAGCCAGTTATTTGGTTAAAGATGATATTTCCGGAATCATTAGTTCCTCAAATTATCGATAATGTTTCTTTTACAGCAAACTGTATTCCTGTAATTAATAAGAAGAAACATTCCTTAACTAAGACATTGAATACTTTTCTGTCTTATATAGCTTTAGACACAAAGAATGATATTTTTCTAGATCTAGATACTGTCGTAGATGGGTTAAACAGACGTTACGAAATAAAAGAATTTAGGGAAGGTATTTTAGAAGAAGGAAATGCAGTATTAAGGGCTGGAGGAGTTTCCAGATTTGATTCCAGAACGGCTTCTGAATTATTGCAAAATGTGTTAGATTTATTAAAAGACGAAAGTTCTTCTTTTGCAGGTTTAGGAAAAGACTTTATGAACAGTTCTTTAGTTGAGATTAATCAGTTATTAGCTTCGGTAGAACAACAGGCAAAAGAAAGCAATTTTTCCAAAAATAATGATCCTTATTTGATGATTAAGCCCAAAGCAGACGAATCAATAGGAAAATCATTTAAGATTAGCTATTGGTCAACATGTGCAGATGAAGGAAACGATATCAAAGCTGGAACCATTCTGGAATGTAAGGATGATTTGTTTTTTGTAAGCGATAACATAACGCTAATGACGAACACTTCGGGAGGTTTAAATAAACAAAGCAATAAAGACAGAATCTTAGCCTATAGAAATGCTTTATTGACACGAGGAAGAATTGTTACTTTTGCAGATATCAAAGCCTTTAGTTTTAGTCATTTTAAGAATACAATAGAAGATATTAAAATTGAAAAAGGAACTCGAAAGGAAATCTCCGTGAAAGCAGGATTTAGCAGAACGGTCGATATTTATATTAAGACAAATCCTGAAGAAAAACAGCATTTGTCCAATTCGGAGTGGGAGTATCTGTGTGATAGTTTCATGAAGAATCTTAAAAATAAGTCATCAAATGTATATCCATATCGCATGTTTATAGATTAGAAATAGAAAATGCCGAAAAAATATATTTTTCGGCGTTTTTGTTGAATTGAGGTTTTATTTTGGTTTTACTGGTATTTTTATCTGTAAGCGTTTTCATAAAAGCAACAAGCGCTTTTTCTTCTTTTACCGTTAAATTTAGTTTATCAAAAGGAAGAGTTTGGTTTTCTACTTCGTAACCCAAACCTATTCCGCCTCCTTTGTTGTAGAAAGAAACTACTTCTTCCAGCGTTTTAAAAACTCCGTTATGCATGTACGGAGCTGTAACAGCCGAATTTCTAACTGTTGGCGTTTTAAAAGCACCAACCAATTGTGGCATTTGATTGTATATATAACGGCCTTTGTCTGGACTTAAAGATTTCCCAGAAACATTACTAGGAGTTCCAATAACTTCGTGTTCGGTTTTGGAATAACTTGGCGGAACCGTTCCGTTAAACAAAGGCGTAAAATGGCAGGTTGCACATTTGGCTTTTCCCATAAAAAGATTCATTCCTTCAATTTCTTCTTTGTTTAACGCATTTTTGTTTCCACGCATGTATGCATCAAATCGAGAATCAAAAGAGTTTAAAGAACGCACATAACTTGCGATAGCATTTTGAATCTGCCAAGCTTCAGGTTTTGTGTTTTTTGGATAGGCTTTTTTAAAGAGCGCGACATATTCTTTGTCCTGCTGAATTTTAGCATGAATATTTTCCATTGAGCCGTGCATTTCATCTTTATTTTGAATCACATCGACACTTTGCTTTTCTAAATCCAATTGGCGCATATCCCAAAATTGAGCATTCTGTAGAGAAGCATAGGTTAGAGTAGGAGTGTTTCGAGCTAGATTTGAACCTGTAAGCGAAACATTGGTTTTTAAACCGTCAGTAAAAGCCTTTTCAGGATTATGACAGGTTGCACAGCTTCGGTCATTGTTTTTGGAAAGGCCTTTATCGTAAAATAATTTTTCGCCCAAAATTGCTTTTTCTTTGGTATAATTATATTCTTCAGAAAGTACAAAAGCGTTTACATCAAAAGCGTCTTTGTCAAATAAAGTTTCTATCGTTGGTTTTAGCGGACTGTTTTTCTTTACATTTTTTATGTTTTCTTCTTTCTGAAAAGCTTTTAAATTTTTAGAAATCTGATTTAGATATTCGCTAATAAAAACAGCGCGATTAAAAGTATTGAAATTTGTATTGTCCGTACAATACTTTTGTGCTTTTTTAGTGATTTCTCTTAATGTAGCTATTGATTTATTCTGAGGATTAATCTTTTCAAGAGTTTCCGGAATTGAGATTAAACTTTCTCCCGCTTCGGGAATTGAAGACTGCAAAATCGGACTGTCAAAACCTGTAATTCCCAAAGTAATAACTCTGAAAACATTTTGCTGAATAGCATCTAGAACATAATCGTCACTTATTGTAATAACTTCAAAAGTACTTTTAAGTTGTTTAATATTCGATTGAAAAATATTCAATTCTCGTATTAAATCTTCTTTGCTTTTACTGTCATATTCAGGATAAATCATTTCTTCCATAACCTGAAAACCGTGGGGTTCAAAAGATCGGTTTTCTTCCAATTCCATTTCGTCCAAAGCTGGTCCGTTCATAAAACGTGCAGTTTCAGGAATAAAATATTCAATTGCCCATTCGGTTTTTTTATAAGCTAAACGAGATTTTTTAAACTGAGCTACAATTTCTTTTGAAGAGGCATTTGTAGTTACCAATTTCTGAAATTGTACAATTTCATTGTCTAGCTTACCTAAATCAATAAGCAAATCTTGTTTGATAGTTGGTTTTGTAACTTCATTTTCTTTGCAGGAAAAGAAAAAAGAAAGCAGTATAAATAAAAAAGTGAAGTGCTTTAATTTCATAATAGTATTGTAAATAGAAACAACCCCTATTGAAAATAAGGGTTGTTTTTATGGTTTTAACGAAATTATTATCGCTGTACGTTTCTAATAATTACAGTTTGTCCGCCCTCTTTGTTGGTTTGAGTTCCAGAACCGTCAGCATTTTTAAATGCATCACTTTGCCAAGTATGAGGGTGAATATTTACTGTGAAAGTATCTGGAACACCAATAATATCTGAAATGTCTTGCATAGCTCCAAATTCCCAGCTTCCAAATCTCATTTCGCCAGTTTGGTTATAAAGTGTATTCCAAGCTGTATCTGTTCTTTTGTGGTTCATGTTTAACCACGGTTTATTCTGTTTTGTAGCAATATTGTACTGCCAGATATACGAATCGTGCTTAGCATCTGCATAATAACTATCACCATCTTCTTGAATGTAAACGAAGTTCTCAGTCACACATAAGTTATCAGGATTGATAATTCCAGTTCCAGGAGTACTGTCACCTTCAACAGCCAATTCTAAATTTCCTTTTAATGGGTTTGTAGCATCTAATTTTACTCTATAAACTCTTCCCCACATTGTATATCCTTCAACAGGAGCATTGTTTGTTGCTTGACCAGTTGCAGTAAAGTAGATTTCTCTATTGTTGCTTGCGCTTCCTTTTCTATAATCTACGTCTTCAACTCTTGAAAAACGAATTGCTTTTAAAGCATTAACCGTTGTATTGATTACAGCACCAGTTAAGTTTTTTGCATTCGGAATTTCAACAAATTCAACTGGATATGAATTGTTTAAAGTGATAGTTGTTTCAACTTGATTTCCGTCCATTCTTTTTAAAGCGTACAGTTTTCCGTTAGATAAATCACCAACTGTACTAACATACATGATCAACTGACCAGCACTTACGTGTGATGTTGCGTAAGATTGATCTTCTCCAATTATAATAACTGTTTTTCCTGGATAAGCTTCTTTTGGAAGCGGAACAGCATTTTCCATACTTGCTTTTCCTAAAGCTGGTAAAACTCTGTCTGTTCTTGCTTTATCAGTAGATAATCCAAGCGGGTTAATTCCGTGAACCATACTTTCCTGACCGCTTTCTCCCGCAGTTAAAAAGACAGGACCAAATCCGTGAATTTCTGGAGTTGCTAAAGTAGCAGAACACAAACGTGTTAAACCTCCAACACCATCAACGATGTAATCACCTTTTACAGGCTTGAAAGTTTTATCTAAATATACTCTTGATACAGATTGAATAATTTCATGGTTGGTAATCATGATGTATCCATCTCCGTTTGGATCTTTCATTAATCCGGCTCCGTCTGGCTGTGCTCCGTAAACAAAAGAAGGTGAATTTGGTAGTACATCGGCACTGGTAATTAAAGTGCTGATTTTTAAGTTTTCAAAACCTGTCTGAGCATAAACAAAAGGAGGTACTTTTGAATGTGAAGTAAAATCGATGCTTGCGTTTACATCGTTTTTTGAGTCTTTGTCATCATTTTGACAGCCAATTGCAGTAAGACCTGCAATTCCAAGCAAGGTAATCGATTTTAAGAAGTTAGCTTTCATAAAGTGTTTTTTTGTGTTTTTTTGATTAAAGCAAAGCTATCTTTCAAAATCAAAATACATGTTATGACTATTTTTCCTTTTTGCTAACTTTTATAAGTCTTGTATTACTAAAAAGTAAATTAAAAGTTTGGAATGTAAATTTTAGATTCCTAAAAAAATCTTAAAGCGGTTTAAAAAGCTGATTTAGATTGATTGATTTTTTCTCTTTTAGCTTTTTTACAATTTTAAGAAATGCAATCGCAGTAATATAGGCATCGCCTAAAGCAGTATGGCGATCTTTTTTTGAAATATCAAATTTGTCAGCCAAATCATCTAAGGTATAATGATCTTTTCTTTCAAACAGATGCGACTGAATTAAAGTCTTTTTATACAAATAAGCGGTGTCTAAGGTCTTATTTGTTAACGGAGAAAGATTGTTTCTTTCTAAAGCTTTATTAATCATTGTGATATCAAAAATAGTATGATGTGCAATGATTATAGAATCGCCAAGAAATTCTAAAAACTGTTGTAAAGCTTCAAGCTCACTCGGACGTTTAACAAGCAGATCTTTTAAAATACCATGAATTTGTGCCGTAGTTTTATCATAATGATCTTGTTCCAGATAAACTTCAAAACTTTCCTGAACATTAATAATTCCGTTTTGAAGAATCAATGCGCCGATACATAAAATACGGTCATTTTCATAATCAAATCCAGTAGTTTCGGTATCTAAAACCACAAAACGAGTTTCTTCGATCGTAATATTTTCATCGAATAAATTAATTTCTTCTTTTTTCCAAAAATTGAATAAACTCATTATTATACCAGATTTGAGATATTAAAACGAACCGAAATAAGTTCCTGAAGTTCTTTAATAGTTTTAAAAGTACGTTTCAGCTTAATTTTTTCCATTTTGGTTAGAGATTCCAATTCGATAAACTGACCAGAATCATGATGTAGCAGACCTTGTTTAGTTCTAAATTTCAATAAAGCTTTAAACGAATAAGAGCACGATAAATACAATTCTCTATTATTTGGTTCCAGTTCGGCTAATTTTTCAAAACGTTCTGCCGTATTGCTGATTCCTTTAACCGAATGAGATAAAATTAAAACACGAGCGGCATCTGTTAAAGGCATTAAAGCTCTTCGTTTGATATCAAAATTATCTTTGTTTGCACCATCTTGTTCAACCAAAAATTGTCTAAAGAAACCAGTAGGAGATGGGCTTTGCAGAGCACCACTCACCAAGTGCATGTAAAAAATAGGATTTGCTTTTAAATCTTCGAAAATATAATCAGACAATTGGTTTGCGACTTCGGTATCACCATAAGTCAAACTGTAATCAAAGAAAATAAACGACAATAAAACCTCATTTTTACCTGGATTTGTAATCCAATGATGTACATGGCTTTTCCATTCGTCTAAACTCATACACCATTTTGGGTTCGAAGCCATCATTTCGGCAGGACAGTAATCGTAGCCAATTTCAAAAAGACCTTTGTTTACAAGTCCCGCAAATTTGTGAAAATACACTTTAGTTTCATCTCTAAAAACTTCATTTACATTTTCATATACAATTGCATTATCTTGATCAGTATGCAACATTTGCTCTCCGCGTCCTTGGCTTCCAAGTGCAAGCCAAGAAAATTTTACCGGTGGCGGACTGCTCATTTTTTCTAGACAAATCTCAATAACGCGATTTGTGCAAGCTTCATTAAGTTCTGTGATGATTTTTGTAATCAAAGTCATCGGAATATTTTGGTCTAGATAACCTTGAAGTAATTGCATAATTCGGTTGCGAATTGGCTTTATTTCTTTGATTTTTTTAGTACGTTTCAAAGCCTTTATCAAAACCGCAGGATTATTCCCGAGTGCAACCATTACGTCATGTTTGGATAAAATTCCAACCGCTTTGGTGTTTACAGTTCCATCTTTAGTCAAACACAAATGGCTGATATTACTTTTCATCATTGCCATTTGCGCCTCAGTAACTGTCATTTTTTTTGGATATGTAATAACAGGTTTTGTCATTATCGTTTCAGCGGTTGTTGTAATAGGAAAATCTCCAGTAACGATTTTGTTTCGAAGATCTTTATCAGTCAAAATACCAATTGGCAGCATTTCATCAACAATTAAAATCGCACCGACTTTCTTTTTATTCATGATTTTTGCAACATCCTTTACTGTAGTTGATGGACTGCAGGTCACAATTTTTTTAGAATATTTTATAGGCGCTAAGTCAAAAGAATGATTGCTGGAATGAAGATTTTCGTGAAGCTGATCATCATCACCATACAATTTATCTTTATGAATGTCAGAATATGGATTTCGTGTGTTTGAGGCATAACTTTCGATCAAGAAATTACCAACATTTCTATTTTCTAGAGCATAAGGTTTAAAAACCGCAATCGGAATGGCATATAAAATGCTTTCTTCATGCGCGACAGCCTCCATAATATAGTTTTCTTGCGCTAAAAGCGGACGTAATCCAAAAATATCACCTTCGTCACACATGTCTAAAACTGTATTTTTAGTACTTTTTTTAAGAGCAACGGCACCTTTATGAACCACATAAAAAGAATCATGCGTTTTGTCATTTTCAGCAAAAATCACAGCATCTTTTTCTTTATAAATAATAGAAATCTGTTCAGATAGCTTTTCTAAGTCTTTCTGATGAAGAAAATTAAACGGCGGATAATTCTTTAAAAAATCAGCAACCCTTTGCGAAATGGTATTTTTCATTTGGTTAGATTAAAGTTCTAATGTACTATTTAAAATAGAAATGTAAAAGAAACACATTATAATAATTTGCCACAAAGGCACAAAGTCGCAAAGAAATAAGTCCTTGGCGTCTTTGTGCCTTTGTGGCAAAAAAAGCTTAATTATTTAATCAACTTTATAAACAGTACCTCGCTGTTTTTCTTCAGAACCAACCAAGCCAAATTCAAAAGTATAAGAATCTTTAGAAGTCGTTAAAATTTTCATGCTGATTGCTTTTTCCTCAGCCATATTTTTTGGATGTTTTTTTTGGAGAACATATTCGCAATCGCTTACCCAACGAATGGTTGCGGTGTCAGTTTTTCCTTCAAAAGTTTCAATTTCGATGTCGTCTTTACGCTCAAAAAAAGTAGTTTTTTTTTCGCCATTGACTTCGGTTTCAAATTTGAATTTTCCGGTTTTGAAATCTTTACAATTATGCTCTGCATTATAGCAAGATACTAAAGCAAGAAAAGGAAATAAGAATATAATTTTTTTCATT
>NZ_DHEI01000054.1:29818-31819 GCF_002399805.1 Flavobacterium sp. UBA4854 | reverse complement strand
CAAAAGGATGTCGCTTCCATCAGGGCTATGGCTTACGTTTTTAGAAGTCCTTTTTTAATTAAAGAATAAAAAGAAAATTACAAGAGTTATAAAAGTCAAAAAAAGTAAATTCCGTTTTTTATTTTTAGAACTCTGCTCTTCGGTTAAGTTTGTTTTACAGAATTTAATTAAGATCCACCAACATGTCCCGCCAAAATTTGCATAATATTCTATCATTTCAATCTTTTTAATTCTTCGTCTGTAAAGTTCTTGATTTCTTTTTCCTTGGCAAACTTTTCAGCATTATAATTTCCTGATTTATTTTTCGGAATCGACAAACTATTCCATGAACTGTTTTTCAATTGTTTGGCATAAAAAACAATCTGTCCAACATGATAAGGATAATGTGCCAATTGACGATTTATGGCTTCTATAACTGTATGACCCTCATTTCGAATATAGATGATATCTGAAAGTTGTTCTGGTTTTAAACTTTGTAAAGCATTTTCAAGGCACTTCCAGCCTTTATTCCAAAGTTCAAGAACTTCTTCTTTCGATTGTAAATCATTTTCGAATTCCTCGTCACGGTTTCGCCATTCTTTTTCACCGTCAGAAGTTAAAAAATCGGTCCAGCGTGAAAGCATATTTCCTGAAATGTGTTTTACAATAGTAGCAATGCTATTGGTGTCATCATTAAACGAAACAAAAAGCTGTGTTGGTTCGAGTTGATCGATTGCTTTTTCGCCAAGCATTTTATAATACAAAAATTGTTTTTTAACGCTTTCTAAATAAGATTCATCAGCTTTCATGATTGATATGTTTTAGGATTGAAGCTCTGTTTTGTTATCTTGAATTAATGTTTTTCCCCAATCATTTAATCTCCAGAGTATTTCGACTAATTGTTTTCCAGTTTCGGTCAAAGAATATTCAACTCGGGGAGGAAGTTCATTAAAAGATTGTTTTACCAATATCCCGTCTTCGACCATTTCATTTAACTGCTGATTTAAAACACGCCGATCTACTTTTGCAATGCCACGCAAAAATTCACTTGGTCTTTTTTTGCCATCATTAATTTGCCATACAATCGGGATTTTCCATTTTCCGCTGATAGTATTTACAGCAATTTCTAATGGACAAATTTTATTTTCTGTGCTTTGTTCCTTTGTTTGCATAAAATTGACTTTTATATCCCTATGAGATAAAAATGTGCGGTATTGCCAAGCTTATATGGCTTTCCGATCTTTGCAAAAATAATCAAAATTTTAAGCCGAATGAGTGATTTAGCCAATCAAATTGAAACATTGAATGTTGAACTTTCAAAGCAAGTTCCGCAAGAAGTGTTAGGAGCTTTTCAGAAATCAATAGAAGATTTAAAAAGCCAGAATATAGAAATTAATAGTTTGAAAGTTGGAGATAAAATACCAGATTTTTATTTACCCAACGCAGTAAATAATATCGTTACTTCTGAAAGCATTTTGAAGAATGGAAAAATGATTGTTGCGTTTTATAGAGGAAGCTGGTGTCCTTATTGTAATTTAGAGTTAAGAGCATTGCAGGAAAATCTTTTGAGAATTAAGGCTGAAAATGTAACTTTAGTTGCAATCTCACCGCAAAGTTCAGATAATAGTCTCACACTTAAAGAAAAACACAATTTAGAATTTGAAGTGCTTACAGATTTAAATAATGCTTATGCAAATCAGTTAGGAATTACTTTTCAGCTTCAGGATTTTGTTATTCCGTATTATGAGATGCTTGGAATTAAATTGGAAGATTTTAATGAAGACAAAGAAAATAAATTGCCTATTCCTGCTGTTTTTGTGGTTGACAAAGATGGTGTTATTGTTTATAGATTTCTAGACGCAAACTATATGAATAGAGTTGATATTGAAGAATTAATAAATCTGTTATGAAAGAAGTAAAACGTATAGGGGCGCGATCTGCAAAAGATATTCCGCCTTATGTTTTAGAACAGCTTAATAAAGGTGAAATTGAAACTGCTAATCTTGTAGAATGGCTTGCAGT
>NZ_DHEI01000054.1:10939-29658 GCF_002399805.1 Flavobacterium sp. UBA4854 | reverse complement strand
GAACCTATTTTAATGGATATTAGAAATTTGAAAAAGCAAACTGTCAATACCATAAATGAGACAATTGGCACAGGAATATTGACAGAATCAATTCTTAATAATGATTCTGATATAATTTCAACTATTTCTAACCATAAATCTGATTTGGTGCGATGTTGGTCTGCGTATACAATTGGAAAAAAATCTGAATTAACCATAGAAGAAGTGTTAGAACAAATTCAGTTTCTGGCGGCAGACAAACATTTTGGTGTAAGGGAAATTTCTTGGCTGGCCATTCGTTCCAATATTCTGAATAATTTAGAAAAAAGCCTTGAAATCTTATCTGAATGGACTTCTAGTGAAGACGAAAATATTCGACGCTTTGCAACCGAAGCAACAAGACCAAGAGGTGTTTGGTGCGAACATATTGAAGAACTTAAGAAAAGACCAGAATTAGCTTTGAAAATTTTAGATTCCCTAAAATCTGATTCTTCAAAATATGTGCAGAATAGTGTTGGAAACTGGCTGAATGATGCCAGTAAAACAAGACCAGATTTTGTAAAGAATTTATGTGAAAGATGGAAACGCGAAAGCCCTGTAAAAGAAACGCTGTACATTATAAAAAAAGCGCTCCGAACAATAGAAAAATAATTTGCTACACAATTTTAATATCGTATTTATCTAATAACCCGACAATTCCTTCGGTAGAAAATTGTGCTTTTTTCATCGGATTAAATTCAGGATCAATTTTGTAATTGTAAGCCGTTTTAAAATTGACCGATGCTAATTGTGTTTCGTTGAATATTGCACCGTCAAGGTTGCAGTTGTCAAAAACAGAGCTTGTTAAATTAGTTCCGATGAAAGTAACTTCACGAACAGAAGAATTAATGAATTTGGTTTTCGGCATTTTTTTATTAGAAAATAGCGCGTAATCCAAAACGCATTCATCAAAATAAACTTGAAATAAAAAATCATCACATTCGTTAAATGCAATTCCTAAAAGTTTGCAGTTTTTAAAAGTGACGTTTTTTAAACTTGTTCCAGCCAAACTAGTCATTGAGAGATTACAATCAATAAATTCGCAGTCGAGGAAAGTGTTAGAATTGAAATTACTGTTAGAAAAGTCACAGTTTTTAAAGACACAATCTTCAAACTCACGATTGTTTATTTTTTTATCGATATAAACAATTTTCTCAAATGTTTTCTGAATGTGAATTAGACTTTCCATGAATGTTTCTTAGGTTTTTGTGCATTATGGCGCACTCGAAGCATATAGATGTTTTCCTTTGTTATTTGATAAGACACAGCATAATCGTAAACAGAATAAACTCTAAAACTACCATCATTTTTGGTTTTCTGTTTATCAATTTTGTAAATTTCTGGCTGTGTTTTGAGTATTGTAGTACTGTCAAAAATAGTGTTAACTACTTTATCAGCAATTGTAATTGATTTGCTTTCAAAGAAAATGTAAAAATGAATGTCTTCTAATTGGCTCAAAGCATTGTTTGTCCAAATTATTTTCTTCCCCATTTTTTTGCAATTTCTTTAGCTTCATCTTCAGTATAAAAATCACCTCTTTTAATATCGTCTAAGGCGTTTTCAATATCTAAATTATAAGCTTCATCTGAGTTAATTGCGGTATTATTTATTGATTGTAAAAGATGTTTCAGTTTTTCAACAAAAGAGGGGTCTTTTACCTTATCAATTTCTTGATGAATCCAGTTTATTTCTGCTTGTATATCCATAACAAAGAATTTTAGTAAAGATACAAATTAGTCATTAAATATACCTTTCATTATGATTTTCAATCCCAAAAAGATTAAAACCATAGAGCCCAAACAGGCTACAATTCCAATTCCTAAAACCAGATAATGCCAATTGTTGCCTTGATTTTGAAAAGCATTGTAAATCAACGATGGCCCAAGAAACATCAAAGGCAATGCACCTGTCAAATATTTAATTCCTTTTCCTAATAATTGTTTGTTTGTTGCCATGTTTTTTGTTTCAAGTTTCAGGTTTCAAGTTGGTGGCTTGTATTTACTGCAAAGTACGCCAAGTTTTTTATATGCGAGGCTTTTATAATGGCAAAGTTCGCAAAGTTTTGGACAAAAACCTTGCGAACCTTGCATAAATCTTAGTACTGTTCGGCTAAATGACCACACAGAAAAACCTTTTATTTTTTATAATTATCAACAGCATTTCTTACGCTGCCATATTTTTTCAATAATTCAGAAGCTTCGTCGTACGAAACTGAAATTTCGTCCATAATCATTTTTACGCCTCGGTCAACCAATTTCACATTGCTTAACTGCATATCGACCATTTTATTGCCTCTTACTTTTCCAAGCTGAATCATTGCTGCAGTCGAAATCATGTTTAAAACCAATTTTTGTGCAGTACCAGCTTTCATTCTTGAACTTCCAGTTACAAATTCTGGTCCAACTACAACTTCAATAGGAAATTGAGCTGTCAAAGCCAACGGACTTCCTGCATTACAAGTAATGCATCCTGTAATAATATTATTCTCATTACAAGTTTCTAAACCGCTAATAACATATGGAGTTGTACCAGAAGCAGCGATTCCGATAACCACATCGTTTGAATTGATATTATGATTTTGAAGATCGATCCAAGCATTTGTTGTACTATCTTCAGCGTTTTCTACTGCGCGTCTAATGGCTGTGTCGCCACCTGCAATAATGCCATTTACTAAATCAAAAGGAACGCCAAAAGTTGGCGGACATTCTGAAGCATCAACAACACCAAGTCGGCCAGAAGTTCCTGCTCCAATATAAAACAATCTGCCGCCTAGCTTTAATTTTGCTACTATTTGCGGAATCAAAGCCTCTATTTGGGGCAAAGCTTTTTCGACTGCATAAGGCACAGTTTTGTCTTCTTGATTTATATTAGATAACAATTCATGAACAGACATCTTCTCTAAATGTTCATATTTTGAGGCTTGTTCAGTGGTTTTTGTAAATGTCATTTTATCGTTATTTAGACTCGTCAAAATTAATATAATTTATCTCAATCTTGCAAAGTCTCAGAGATTTAAAATCATTTTTTTTCTTCTATTTTTTCTGTTTAAAGACGGTTTTAATTAGGCTTTGTTACAAAAACGAAAATATTATATTTGTTTAATATTAAAAGATGGATGGATAAATTAGTTTTGCTAGAGGGAATTGCCCGAATTTGTGTTTTTGTTTCTTTGCTGATGGCATTTTTTCTGCTGACAGTAAAAACCGAAAATAAATTGGCCAATCGTTTATTTGCTTTCTTTTTTATTTTTTCAGCCATTGATCTCAGCGGATTTTTTATGTACTTATATACAGAAGATCATCGAAATCTGGAGATTTTCAGATCGACATTCTGTTTATTAGGAATGCCATCGTTCTACTTGTATGTATTGGCGGTTTGTTATTCTGATTTTCGACTAAAATGGAAACATTTGGTTCATGTGCTTCCTTTTATAATTGTTAATTTAATTTTTATACCCAGAATATATTCAAGTATAAACGAAGGAAGTTTTATTGGCCCACTAAATTCAATGTCTGAGATTTATTTTATTCAGATTTTAATCGAATTTCAATATGTCTTTTATATTGTAAGTGTATTTTTAATTCTAAAAAAATATAAAGAAATCTATCTGGAAAATTACGCCAATCCAAGTATTTCGGCTTATAAATTTCTTTTTCAAATGACCTGCGTATTTCTAATCGCACATTCTATTGTAGCTTTAAAAAATGTACTGAGATACAGCGGTTTTAGGGAAGTTTTTCTATGGGCAAACGTATTGGTTGGAACAATAGCGCTATTTATAACTTGCTGGTTTATAATGAAAGCATTGAAACATCCAGAACTTTTTAGAGGTGTAAATTCTAAATTAGTATTAACGAAAGATATTCTTCCAGAAATTGAAGAAAAGCCAGAAACAGTCAATAAACAAAATGATTTGATCGGCACTCAAATAGCTACATTAAAACAATATATGACAGAGAAAGAACCCTTTCTTGATCCGTCGCTTACCATTCAAGAATTGGCTAATCAAATAAATATTCCAGTTCGCGATTTATCTATTTTAATTAATCATCATATCGATCAGCATTTTTTTGATTTTGTAAATGAATATCGCATTCAAAAAGCGATGCATATTTTAAAAGATCAAACCAAAAGTCAGCTTACGGTTCTAGAAATATTGTACGAAGTTGGTTTTAACTCCAAATCTTCTTTTAATACTTCATTTAAAAAATATACCAATTTAACTCCGACAGCGTACAGAAGAGGTTGAAAATAAAGGCTTTGTAAAAAGTCGAACGCTTTGTCGCATAAAGTCGAACCAATTTCTAATGGAGAAAATGGTTCGACTTTTTTTTGTCGGTCGCGTAAGGAGATTTTCTAAGGCAACTTTGCTTCAAATTAATCGAACAAGTTAAAATTAGAAATCATGAAAAAATTAAATCTCCTAATCTTATTACTATTGCCTTTATTTTGTTTAGCGCAATCAACATTAAAAGGAAAAGTAGCTAGCGAAACCAAATCTTTAGAATGGGCCGAAATTTCGATATTAAATATGGAAGGAAAAATTATTGATGGAACTACAACTAAAGAAGATGGCTCTTTTGAAGTAAATCTTAAAAATGGATTTTATAAAATTGAAATTAGCCTTTTAGGTTTTACTGCTTATGAAAAAGAAATTTCATTAGAAAAAAATACAGATTTAGGAACTATTGTTCTTAAAGAAAACGAAACCAAATTAGTTGAAGTTGTGGTTCAGTCAAAAAAGAAAACTATTGAGCAGAAAACAGATCGTTTGGTTTACAACCTAGAAAATAATGTAACAACAACTGGCGGAGATGCGTTAAGTGCCATTAATACAGCGCCTGGAGTTGTAGTTAAAAATGATGTAATAACCATTTTAGGAAAAGGAACTTCGCGTGTTATGATCGACGGACGTTTGATTGAATTGACTGGTGAAGAATTGAATAATTTCTTGAAATCTATTTCGGCTGCTGACATTAAAAATATTGAAGTAATAAGCAATCCGCCTGCAAAATATGAAGCCGATGGAACAGGAGGTTTGATTAATATTATTATGAAAAAAGGAGCTCGCGATTCATGGAAAAATTCGACTACAGTTTCTTACGACCAGAATAAATACGGAATTTATACTTTGAGAGATAATTTCTTCTACAGCAAAAATAAGTTTAGATTTTCGGCAAGTGTGAATGGCAGAACGGGATATAAAAATTCTATAGAAAACCTAGATATGTATTTTCCTGACGGTCTTTCAAAAATGGATGCCGATACAAAAGTTAAAAACGAGAATTTTTCAGGAAAATTAGCTTTAGACTACGATTTGTCTAAACGCACAACAATTGGTTTTCAGTTTATGAATGATAGAAATAATCCTGATTTTGGATCGAATATTAGAATCGAAAAATACAATATAGAAAACGAATTGCAGAATGTAACATTAAATAAAAGTTTTACAGATAAAGGTTCTAAAAATCAGACGTACAATGCACATTTGATTACCAAATTAGATTCCTTAAATAGAAAATTGTCTTTTGATGTGGATTATTTCAATTATAATTCAAAATTCGATAGAGATTTTATAGCCAACAATTATAATTCAGATATGGAATTTATCGATATCAATCAGGCAGGACGAAATATTTCGAATCAAGATATTGATAACTGGAGTTTTAAGGCAGATATGGAACATCCGTTTCAAACTTTTAATTTGTCTTATGGAGCAAAAATGAGCTTTACAAATAGTATAAGCGATGTGGTTTTTTATAATACAATTACAGGAATACCAGAATTAGATCCTAGTCAGTCAAATCGATTTAAATACACTGAAAATAATCAGGCTGTTTATATTAACGGAGATAAAAAAATAAATGAAAAGTGGAACTTGCAAATGGGTTTACGACTTGAAAATACGCAGACTAACGGATTTTCTGAAACGATGAATCAGGAAAATGTAAATGATTATTTAAAGCTATTTCCAACTTTTTATACTTCGTACAAAAAGAATGACAACAATACTTTTAGTTTGAATTATGGAAAGAGAATCAATAGACCGCGTTTTGATTTACTGAATCCGTTTAGAGTTTATATTAATAGCAATAGTTATTCTGAAGGAAATCCGTTTTTAAAGCCTTCATTTAGTGATAATTTTGAATTGGCACATTCTTATAAAGAGGTTTTAAGAACAAGTATTTTTGTAAACGCTATTACAAACGGATACGGGGTTGTTTTTACTTCAAATCCAGAAACGAATACGCAAATTGTAACTCGCGAAAACTATTATAAAGGCTTAAATTATGGTTTAGGCGAAACTTATTCGGCAACTTTGGCAGATTGGTGGCAAAGTGAAAATACCTTATACTTTTTGGGTTCAGAAACAAAGTTTATAAAAGATATTAATGCAACGCCATCAAACAGTTTACAAATTGATTTTACAACGAATAATACTTTCGTTTTAGGAAAAAATACGAAACTTCAAGTTGATTTTAATTATAGTTCGCCTTTTAAAAGTGGTTTGTATGAGGTTGGTTATGTTTCAAGTTTTGATATTGGTTTCAAACAAGATTTGTTGAATAAAACACTTCAGATTGCATTCTTGGCCAATGATATTTTTAATACTTCTTATTTAAAAGATTTTACTTCGGTTGTAAATGGCGTGAAACAGGTTTACAGTCAAAATGAAAGCAATCGTTTTGTTCGTTTGTCTGTGATTTACAATTTCGGAAATAAAAAAATTAACGTGAAGGAGCGTAATTTTGGAAATCAAGAGGAGAGAAAGAGAGCTAACTAAATTTGATAATTAGATAATGAGTCAATTAGAAAATTATTAAAGTATCTAATTGACTCATTGCCTAATTAATTTATTTTAAAAAGAATGCCAATAAAATTCCTAGAACAATCATAGAAACTTTTGCAACATTGAATTTATGCCCTTCGCTGCTTTCAAAAATGATTGTTGATGAAATATGGAATAAAATTCCGATTACGATTGCTGTTATTTCGGTGTAATATTTACTTAAAAAAGGCAAATATTCTGAAGCTACAGTTCCTAATGGTGTCATGAGTGCAAAAGTCAGCATGAAGACAAAAATGGCTTTTTTATTTAAATCGGCATTAATGAAAAATGTCGTTAAAATAACCGCAATTGGCAAATGGTGAATGGCAATTCCGACTGCTAAACCATGATGGTGACTAACCGGAAAACCTTCTAAAAAGGCATGAATGCAAAGACTGATAAACAAAAGCCACGGAATCTGAGACATTTTTGCATGTCCGTGAACATGTCCGTGTTCGGCACCTTTTGAGAAAAATTCGAGTACGATCTGAAATAAAATCCCGACCATTATAAAGATTCCGATATTATGATTGTGCGATTCGTAAACATCTGGTAGAAGATGCATTACGGTTAACGACAATAAAAAAGAACCGCTAAATGCGAGTAGTAATTTTAAATTATTTTTGTTTTCTGGTTTTATGAATAAAGCTATGCCATATCCTAAAAGTACAGAAAATAAGGGTAATAAATAGTTCATTTTTATTTTGTTTAATCGTTGATTCGTTTAATCGGTTAATTGTTTTTTTGTTTAGCGATTAAACGGTTAAACAATTAAACGATTAACCAATTTACTTAAAAATCATGATTAATCTTTCGCTTTCGGTTTTATGGAATTTTTTGAGTTTATAGTCTCCAAAAATGTCTAGAAGGAAAATTCCAGCTTCGTCCATTAAATCCTGAAAGTCTTTCAAAGTTAGTGCTTTTACTTTTTCTGTAAAATGATATTTTCTGCCTTGGTCTTCAAAATCAATTTCTTTAAAAATATGACCATCTTCAAGATATCTTTTGATGTGAAAATCTATTTCATCAACCGTTTTTACTTCTTCAGGAACAAGATTTTCAATAACGTTTGGCACGTTCATAAAGTCAATGACTGCAAAGCCGTATTCAGATAAACTTTCCTTAATTGCTTTTAAAGTTGTTAGGTTGTCGTCGTCGCTTTCGAAGTAACCGAAACTGGTGAAAAGATTAAAAATAGCATCAAATTTTTCTTCAAACGGTTCGCGCATATCGTGCACTTTAAAATGAAGTGTTTCGTTGCTGTTTTTGCTAGCTTCGGCAATGCTATTTTCAGACAAATCTGCTCCCAAAACATCGTAGCCCAATTGATTTAAATAAATAGAATGACGGCCTTTTCCGCATGCTAAATCCAATACTTTTGCTTTCTCAGGCAAATTAAGATAATGCGTTAAATTGTCCATGAAAACCTGAGCTTCACGATAATTACGATCCTTATAAAGAATGTGATAATATGGCGTGTCAAACCACGAAGAATACCAGTTTTGATTGTCGTCTTCTTGATTCTGGATTGGTGCGTTATGTTTTTCAGACATTTATTCTATTTCAATTAATTCAAAAGTCCGGCAAATTTAGTGTATTTTTGCCGAAAAATAACTATTTCGCTTCGATACGTGTTTATACCAGTATAATAAAATGTTATAGCGATTGGCTTTTTTTAATTAAAAAAGAAATGGAAGAAAATTTTAAAATGATTGCCAAATGTTTTTTTGGCTTTGAAGAAATATTAGAAAAGGAATTACGCACACTTGGCGCTCAGGATGTTGAAAAAGGTGTGAGAATGGTGAGCTTTAAAGGTGATAAAGGTTTTATGTATAAAGCCAATTTGTCTTTGCGTACAGCTCTTAAAGTTTTAAAGCCAATTTATTTTTTTAGAGCTAATAATGAGCAGGCTTTGTACAAAGGAATTTCTGGGTTAAACTGGTCAAAATATTTAAATGCAAATCAAACTTTTGTGATCGATACTACAGTGCATTCTACTTATTTCAATCATTCTGAATTTGTTTCTCAGAAATGCAAAGATGCGATTGTAGATCAGTTTAGAGAGAGAACAGGGCAACGTCCGAGTATTGATAAACAGCATCCAGATTTGCGTATTAATATTCATATTGATAGAGATCAGGTTTCTGTAGCTTTAGATACTTCTGGAGCATCGCTTCATCAGCGTGGCTATAGAACTGCTACCAATATTGCGCCTATTAATGAGGTATTAGCCGCTGGAATTCTTTTATTATCGGGTTGGGATGGACAAAGTCATTTCCTTGATCCAATGTGTGGTTCTGGAACTTTTTTGGCAGAAGCAGCTATGATTGCTTGCAATATTCCAGCAAACATCAACAGAAAAGAATTTGCTTTTGAAAAATGGAAAGATTGGGATAATGATCTATTTGATACAATTGTCGATAGTTTAATGAAAAAGACAAGAGAGTTTCATTATACAATTAAAGGTTTTGATAAAGCACCAAGTGCGGTTAGCAAAGCCAAAGACAATATCAGAAATGCCAATTTAGAGGATTATGTAACTGTTTTTGAAGAGAACTTCTTTGACACGGAAAAAGAAACAGAAGGTAAACTCCATATCGTTTTTAATCCACCTTATGATGAGCGTTTAGATATTCACATGGAAAGATTCTATGCTAGTATTGGAGACACTTTAAAGAAAAATTATCCAGGTACAGACGCTTGGTTTATTACTGCCAATCTAGAAGCGTTAAAATTTGTCGGATTAAAACCTTCAAGAAAAATCAAACTTTTTAACGCAAGTCTTGAAGCTCGTTTGGTAAAATACGAAATGTACGAAGGAAGTAAGAGAACAAAATTTCAGGTCTAAGCTTCTAAGATGCTAAGATTCTGAGATGCTAAGAATTTTGGTAAAATGAAAAATATAATTTAAAATAAATTTAAGTTTCTAAGATTATAAGCGGCAAGGAGAAAAACTTAGCATCTTAGCATCTCAGAACCTTAGCAACTATAAAAAAAATGTCAAAACTACAACTACGAGCTTTTTTATATCAATTAGCAGCTTTTGCAATCCTTTTTCTTGCATTTAGATATTTGATTGCGGCTTACACAGGATTAACTGGAATTTGGATTCCGATGACTGCGTTTGTAATTGGAACTATTATTGGACCTAAATTTCAAGCTGTGAGAACTAAAGATGGTGAAAAGCTTTTTATGAAATGGCTTTTTGTAAAAGGAATCAAAGAAATTCAATAATATAAAAAAAAAACTTATATGAGAAAAATTGGGCTTATTGGTGGAATCAGCTGGGTTTCTACTTCTGATTATTATACTTTAATTAATAAAGGAATTAATGAAAAACTCGGTGGACTGAATTTCTCTGAATGTCTAATTTACTCTTTTAATTATGCCGATATTAAAAAGAATAACGATGCCAACGATTGGGATTCTACTTTTAATATGCTTTTGAAAGCTGCAGAAGTTTTAAAGTCGGGTGGGGCAGAAGCGATTCTTTTATGCGCCAATACGATGCATTTAATTGCTGATAGATTACAGCAAGCTATTGATATTCCTCTTATTCATATTGCAGAAGAAACAGCAATTGAAATTCAAAAGAAAGAAATAAAAAAGGTAGGTTTGTTAGGGACAAAGTTCACTATGGAATTAGATTTCTTCAAAGACAAACTTGCTGAAAAAGAAATTGAAACTATAATTCCAAATTCAGAAGCGGATAAAGATTTTATTCATTATACCATTTTTGAAGAACTTGGAAGAGGAATTGCAACCGAAGAAACGAAAAAGCGTTATCTAGAAATTGCAAATGAATTGATTAAAAATGGAGCCGAAGGAATTATTCTAGGCTGTACTGAAATTCCGTTGGTAATAAAAGAAGGCGACTTAAACGTTCCAATTTTTGATACCACTTTAATACACACGCAAGCAGCAATTAATTTTCAATTGTTTTAATTGTGAGTTGCCAAGGTTCTAAGTTTACAGTTCTTAGAACTAATGCCTTAACAACATAAAAAAAGCGAAAAATTCAAGTTGAGTTTTTCGCTTTTTTTAATCTATCTTAGTGTCTCAGAGTCTTAGCAACTTAGAATCTTAACAAAAAAACTATTTCTTCTTCTTAGGTTCTACTTTTTTTGCAACTTCAGATGCCATTGTTTTTTTCTTGTAAATCGGAATAAAATAAGAAACGGTATAATTGAAACCAATTCCGAAACTTCCGTCATAAGTTCGGTTAAATCCTGGAATATAAAGGTTTTCGAAATTATTCGGTTCTTTATTAGTAGTAAGAAGTTTAAGCTGAACACCAAATCCAACAAAAACGTTTTTAACAACTTGCGCTTTTAATCCTAAAGCAACTTCAATCCAAGTGGCTGTAAGTCCGCTATATTTTTCGTTAGTCGATATTGCAGGTAATTCTCCCCAATATGGATTTGGATTATAGATTTTGTAACTATATAATTCTTGGTTAAAACTACTAAAACCGCCACGTAATCCTATCGTGATAAGGTTTTCCATGTCAAGCCAGTTTTGGTAAAAGTTATAATCAAAACCTGCTTTTATATACGTTCCTGTAGCCGACGAAGTTAAACGGTCGTCTTCGGTAGTTTTATCTTCGTAACCTAATTCTGCCGCTAAATAATATTTTTTTGTTAATCGCCAGTCTCCTACAAATTCTACTCCTTTATAATTTTTGTCATAAATGCCGCGAGTAAGTTTGTATAAATCAACACCAACGCGAAGCCCGTAGCGATCTGTTTTTACAACGCTATCTATTGGAGTTTGAGCTTCCTGAATTTGTGGCTTTACTGCTTTTACAGTTTCTGTTTTTGGCTTTTTAGTCACTATCGTGTCCATATTTTTAGAAATCTCAGGAACATCCTGAGCATAACCTAAAAACACTGAAAATAATAATGAAATACTAGAAATAAACGTTAATGTGTGTTTCATTTTCAGATTCAATGTTAGGGTTTACTAAATCAACTTCGGTCATCCATAGAACAGAGTCTGGATCGGTTTGTATAAATGGTGGTCTGCTCTTTAATTCAAAAATGGTTTTAAAACCACAAGCTCTTGAAACATACACATTTTTTGTAGTGTATCTAAATTTAATAATATCTGTATTAATAGCAGTTGTGCTTAATGAACTATAAATAAATTTGAAAGTTGATGTAGTATCATTAACCTTCAAAGGAATTGATACTGAACTTCCGCTGGTTACATATCTCAATGAATCATCTTCTGCAAGACTTTCATTAAAAACAATTCCCTCTTTCATGTTTTCACCAATAACTTTTAGATTGGTAACATTTTTTGTTTTTGTCGGATTAGATATATCATAAAATGTCATAACCAATCTTGGTGTAGTTGGTGTGTTAGAATCACAGATATCATCTTTCTCGCAGCTAGATAAGCCGAAAGTAAAGAGCAGTAAAAGAGAGATTAATTTTTTCATGTATTTTTTATCGAAGTTCTAAAAGTACAACATTTTCTACGTGATGTGTCTGCGGAAACATATCTACAGGTCGCACACGCGTTACTTTGTATTTTTCGTCCATTAAAGCCAAATCACGTGCTTGTGTCGCAGAATTACAGCTTACATAAACTACTCTTTTTGGAGCAATTTTTAAGATTTGTTCTACTACATCCTTATGCATTCCGTCGCGAGGCGGATCTGTAATAATAACATCTGGTTTTCCGTGTTGTGCAATAAAAGCTTCATTAAATACTACTTTCATGTCACCAACAAAAAACTCGCAATTTGTAATATTATTGCGTTCAGCATTGGCTTTCGCATCAATAATCGCTTCAGGAACACTTTCTACTCCAATTACTTTTTTTGCTTTTTTAGAAACGAATTGTGCAATTGTTCCAGTTCCTGTATATAAGTCATAAACTACTTCATTTCCTGTAAGGCCAGCAAAATCGCGTGTTATCTTATATAATTCATATGCTTGATCAGAATTGGTTTGGTAGAAAGATTTAGCGTTAATACTGAATTTTAAACCTTCCATTTCTTCCAAAATGTAATTTCTTCCTTTATAAAGAATGACGTCCTGATCATAAATTGTATCGTTTGGTTTTCCATTTACTACATACTGAAGCGATGTGATTTCTGGAAATTTCTCGTATAAATGGTCAAGAATTAATTCTCGATTTTCTTTGTCTTCTTCAAAAAATTGAATTAAAACCATGATTTCGCCAGTTGAAACCGTACGAATCATAACTGTTCTTAATAATCCGGAATGTTCTCTCGGATTGAAAAAAGCTAAATTATGCTCATTTGCAAAAGCTCGGATTTCGTTACGAATGGCATTTGAAGGATCTTCTTGTAAATGACATTTGTTGATGTCAAGAATTTTATCCCACATTTTAGGAATATGGAATCCTAAAGCATTTCGGTTGCCTAAATCTTCAGTGCTTCCAATTTCTTTCTCTGTAAGCCATCTGCTGTTAGAAAAAGAAAATTCCATTTTATTTCTATAGAAAAACTGTTTTTCAGAACCTAAGATATCTTCAAATTCTGGAAGTTCGATTTTTCCTATTCTTTGTAAGTGATTTTTAACTTCATTTTGTTTAAATGCAAGTTGCTGGCTGTATTTCATATTCTGCCATTTACAACCTCCACATACTCCAAAATGTTCGCAGATTGGCTCTACTCTATATTCAGATAATTCGTGAAATTTTACAGCTTTACCTTCGTAATAAGCCTTTCTTTTTTTTAATGTCTGCACGTCTACAACATCTCCAGGCACGACATTCGGAATAAAGATTACTTTTCCGTCAGGTGCTTTAGCTACTGAAACTCCTTTTGCACCAGCATCAAGAACTTGAATTTGATGAAAGACAATTTTGTCTGTATTTTTTCTTCCCATAGCGCAAAAATAAGCCTTTGAAAACTTTTACAAATTTAATTTTAGAAAAAATTTAGAAATTCTTCAAAATATTAGTTTAATTGGGTATAAAAGTTAATTTTGTTTTTGTAATAAGCCCAATAAAATTACATATTAACCTACTATCTATATCTTTTTATGAAGTTGTATCGCAAACTCTCACAAATCAGCTTTCTTAAAAAAAGTTATGCTTTCAAATTTTTGTTCGTTGCTTTTATCGGTATTCATATTCCTCTAATCGGAATCTTGTTTTTTATTTTATTTTTTGAACATAAGGTGTCGCCAACTTCGGTTCTCATTTTTTCTTTAATTATGACATTATTCGCAACAGCAGCAACACTTTGGGTTCTAAATAAGCTGATAAAACCAATTGCAACAGCCTCAAAAGCATTAGATGATTATAGAGGTTCAAGAAAAATGCCCGCTTTACCAACAGAATATATAGACGAAGCAGGACTGCTTTTGTGTAATATACAGGAATCTATTAATGAAGCGGAAACTTTTATAAACGAAAAGCAGGATTTGGTCTACATGCTTTCTCATGATTTGAAGAATTTTGCAGGAAATCCGCAAGGTTTAGCCAAGCTGATTATTAGTGAAAATCCATCAGAATCGGTTAAAAATTTGGCTGAGTTGATTTGTGAATCGACTGAGTTACAATTTCGATACATTGAAAATTTCATCAAATTGCTAAAAGAACAAGATGAAATTGTAAAAGTAAGCCAAGAATCTAAAACGGTTTTGTTCTCTAATATCGTTCCTTTTATTAACGAACAAGTAGAGCAACGTTTGTTGGATAAAAATGTAAGGTTAGATTTAGTCTTAGATTGCGAGAAAGCAAATTTGAAAATAGATGAAGGGCTTTTAATTCAAGTTTTAGTAAATCTAATTAGCAACGCGGTTAAGTTTTCTTACTTTGACAGCGAAATTAAAGTTAGAATCTTTTCTGAAAATGCCAAACTGATTGTCACTGTAAAAGACAACGGGATGGGCTTTGATAAAAACCAGATAGAAGAATTGTTTAAAAAGTTCACAAAAATGAGCCGACTAGGAACTGCAAACGAAGGTTCTACAGGAATCGGATTGTATTTGTGCAAAAAAATAATTGAAAGAAACAAAGGGCGATTAACTGCTTCGAGTGAAGGAAAAAATAAAGGCGCAGAATTTAGAATTGAATTTGATGCCTAAATTTTAAAAAAAAAGGCTGCTAAGATTTTAATTCTTGGCAGCCTTTTATATTTTTAATGTAAAACATTCTCAAAAGATAATTGTGGTTTGTTATCAACACATTTTACTCCTGACGGGATGTTGTGCTGTGTGCAAGGTGGCGTATCTGCAAGGAATCCCCATTTTTTATTGATATATGCTTTGTGCGCATTATACTGTTCAATTTTCTTTTCTAGAACAGATAAAGTTGCTTTTTTCGAATATAAAATATATCCTCCAGTTGCAGAACAGGGACTGTCTGTCATTTTTACAAAACCCCATTCTGCAGGATTAAAACAAGATTCAGTATTGACTTTTGAGTATGTGATGACGTCGTTATACAAACTTTCAAGCTTTGCTGTGTCTTCTTCTTGTGTTGTAGTGTCATCATTACTGCAGGAAAAGCATATAAGCGAAGCTGCAAATAATATAAAACTTAGTTTTTTCATAGTATGGTTTTATGATTAGTTTTATTATTAGATGCGCTAATAAAGAAAAGGTTGCGTGAGAGTTAGAGGGAATTTTCTCTCAAAAGTTTTGTGGTTTTTTAAGATGCTGAAATTTTTTATAATTTCAGCATCTTAAGATGTTTTATATATGATTTACCAAAGCTGATGAACAGAAGGCTTGATAAGATTATTGTAGATTTTATTCATTGCAGCAATCTGCTCTGAAGTTAATTTTGGAGTGTCATAAACAGATAAATTCGATAAAACGTGTTCTGTTTTTGATGCTCCAGGAATAATACAGCTTATTTCATCGAAACTTAAAATCCATTGAAGGGCAATTGCAGCGAGATTTTTTGACTCTGGAAATAAGTCTTTTAATTGTTCAACTGCTTTTAAACCTAATTCATAGTCAATTCCAGAAAAAGTTTCACCCTTATCGAACGCTTCTCCGTTACGATTAAAATTTCGGTGATCCTGAGGTTCAAAAGTTGTTTTCGAATCAAATTTACCTGTTAGAAGTCCGCTTGCTAAAGGAACTCTAGCAATAATTCCGATATCCTTCTTTTTGGCTTCTGAGAAAAATAACTCAGAAGGACGCTGACGAAACAAATTGAAAATAATCTGAACTGTTGTTACATTAGAATATTCGATTGCTTTTAGAGCTTCTTCTACTTTTTCAACACTTACGCCAAGATTAAGAATTTTCCCCTGCTCTTTTAGTCTGTCAAAAAGTTCAAATATTTCTGGGCGATAGTAAACTTCAGTTGGCGGACAATGCAACTGAATCAAATCAAGTGTTTCTAATCCTGTTCTTTTTAAACTGTCTTCGACAAATTTCTGAAGCACTTTTGACGTATATCCTTCATTTACATGCGGATTTATTTGGCGTCCGCATTTTGTAGCAACAAAAATACGTTCAGAACGAGAGCGAACCACTCTTCCAACGGCAGTTTCGCTTAATCCATTTTCATAAACATCGGCGGTATCGATAAAGTTTACACCATTATCAATAGCGGTATTCAAAAGTTCATCGGCTGTTTTGTCGTCAAAACCCGATCCCCATTTTCCGCCAACTTGCCAAGTACCAAGTGAAATTTCAGATATATTAAAGTTTGTTTTTCCTAGTTTTCTGTAGTTCATTTTTTTAGGTTCAAAGGTTCAGAGGAGCAAAGTTACAAAGGTTTATGCACAAAGATTATAACCTTTGCACCTCTGAACCTTTGTAGCTTTGTTCCTTGTTTTAATCAAATAAATCCGAAGATAAATAACGATCGCCTCTATCGCAGATAACGGCAACCACAACTCCAGATTCTAATTGTTCGGCAATTTTTAAGGCAACAGCAACAGAACCTCCGCTGCTCATTCCTGCAAAAACGCCTTCTTCTAGAGCTAGTCTTTTGGTCATTGCACGTGCTTCTTCTTCGCTCACATCGATAACCGTATCAACTTTAGAAGCATCAAATATTTTAGGAAGATATTCTTGTGGCCATTTACGGATACCAGGAATCTGAGATCCATCGCTTGGTTGTGCGCCAACAATCTGAACGTTCGGATTTTTTTCTTTCAAATAAGTTGAAGTTCCTATAATTGTTCCTGTTGTTCCCATAGCCGATACGAAATGAGTAACCGTTCCGTCAGTATCGTTCCAAATTTCAGGCCCAGTTGTTTTATAGTGTGCTTTCCAGTTATCGTCATTGGCAAACTGGTTTAGCATCAAATAACCACCTTGTGCTACTTTTTTATCAGCATAATCTCTAGAACCAATAATGCCTTCGCTCGCAGGAGTAAGAATAACTGTCGCACCATAAGCACGCATAGTCTGAGTGCGTTCTTTTGTAGAATCTTCTGGTAAAACCAATTCAATTTCGATACCAAATAATTGAGCAATCATAGCAAGAGCAATTCCAGTATTTCCGCTGGTTGCCTCAATTAATTTATCTCCTTTTTTGATGTCGCCTCTTTCCAACGCTGCAGCGATCATATTGTATGCTGCTCTATCTTTGACACTTCCTCCTGGATTATTTCCTTCCAGTTTCAGTAAAAGTTTTACATTTTTATTTTTGACTAGATTGACAGTCTCCATAAGTGGAGTGTTGCCAATTAGGTTTAATAATTTATGTGAATTCATGTTATTTTTTTTCTTTTATTTTAACTTCAGTAGTAGTGGTGTTTAAAACGATAGAATCTTCAGGAATAGATTTCGTAACCCACGCATTTCCTCCAACAACACTGTTTTTTCCAATTATAGTTTCTCCGCCAAGAATTGTAGCGTTGGCGTAAATGCAAACATTTGCCTCAACAGTTGGGTGTCTTTTTGCATTTTTCATCTCTTTACTTACGCTTAATGCACCAAGCGTAACGCCCTGATAAATTTTCACATGTTTCTTGATTACAGTAGTTTCGCCAATTACGATACCTGTTGCGTGATCGATGAAAAATGGCGATGCAATATCGGCTCCTGCATGAATATCTGTACCCGTAATTCTATGTGCGTATTCGCTCATTAATCGAGAAAAAAGCAATAAATCAAGATGATATAACTCGTGGCTTAGTCTGTAAATTGCAATGGCATAAAAACCAGGATAACCTAAGTATACTTCGTCGATGCTGTTTGAAGCGGGATCATTTTCAAGGATATATTCGGCATCCTGATTTAGTTTTTCTAGAACTCCCGGAAGTTTTTCTAAAAAGCGATCCCAAATAGATTCACATAAATTTTGGGGCTTTTTGCAGGCCAAAACAGCAATTTCTTTAAAACGAAATTCTAATTCGTCAATGCTTTCGTCTAGCGCTGCATTAGAATCAAAAAGAGTATAAAAAAGCTTTTCTGTAAAGTCTTCTGTTTTGGTTTTAATGCCGTAATTTATGTGTGAATGGCTTTTTAAAGCTCTTATATTTTGTATGATATTTTCTTTTGTCACAATGGTAAAAATGAATGAATAATTTTGGAACGTTAAAAGTAAGGCGTTTTTTGGAAATAAAATCACGATTTAACTAAAGAAATTTACTTCACAAAGTTAGATTTGTGATAAAAGGCAGATTGCAAGCTGTTCTTTTTTATGCAATTCTTAAGAAGTTAATTACGTAAATTAGCTTTCAAAATATATTAAAATGGAAAACAAACAAACATTTAAAAGTGCAGTTTCGGGGCTTTCTTTTGAGGAGAAATGAGAAAATTTGGGGTAAGAGATATACACGATCCTATTTTGGGATTAATTAAAAAAGGAATACCCAGATTTCAGCACAGAAGACTGCATTTCTGTAAATGAACTAAATCTTTACCGTCAAAAATATATTTCAAATTACCTTTCTACTGAAATCGGAGCGCTTTCTGCT
>NZ_DHEI01000054.1:2751-10917 GCF_002399805.1 Flavobacterium sp. UBA4854 | reverse complement strand
TTAAAAGAAGATAAATCGATTGTTAGTATTGTTGAAGACGAAGAAGAAATTAGAAGTTTAGGGCAAAAAGTAGCCGATAAAGTAGCCGATTTTGGAGGAAGCTGGACTTTTATCATTTCTTTTGTGGTTTTTATTTCGTTATGGATTGGCGCAAATGTTTATATTTTCTTGAATAAAGGCTTTGATCCATATCCGTTTATTCTCTTAAACTTAATTCTTTCCTGTGTTGCCGCTTTGCAGGCACCTGTTATTATGATGAGTCAAAATCGTCAAGAAGAGAAAGATCGCAATCGTGCTAAAAAAGATTATATGATCAATCTGAAATCGGAATTGGAGATTAGATTAATTCACGATAAAATTGATCATTTGATTATGCATCAGCAGCAAGAATTAATCGAAATTCAGAAAGTTCAAATCGAGATGATGAATGATATTTTGAATCAGATTAAGAAATAAAAAAGCAAAAAACTCAGAAATAAAAGTGTTTGAAATAATATCCGCCGAGCATAAAAATGAAATTTACGATAGCAACGTTCCAAATGATTTTTTTGTAATTTCTGGATTTATCCAAGAAATGAAATGCTGCAAAAACGAATAATAAAAGGCAGGTAAAAATGGCTGGATACATTTTAAAAGCGGCCCAAAAATCACCTTGAAAAAGTAAGAATAAAGAGCGCTGAAATCCACATCCTAAACAGTCATAACCAAAGACAGTTTTGAACAGGCAAGGGATCATATATTTCTCTAAACTCATGAAAGATCTTTTTGCAATTTTACTAAAAAAATATGACAAACGTTTCGAGCAGTATAGGAGTAGTACTTGAAAGTTTCCTATTTTTGAAATCTTAAAATGTAGAAAGGATGAAAACTTTTAAAATTATAATAATGATTCTGGCTATTTCGGTTGCGTTTTACGAGCAGGTTTCAGAAGAAAAAAACATCTATATCATGATTGCTGCAATTGTGGTTTTTATGTTTGGAATGATGCAATTGAGCGCAAAAACGCCAAGTAAAAATAACGATAAAGAGGAGTAGGATGCTTGTAAAAGGAGATAAGGTTTCTGTACTTGATGAAGCCATAAACGGAACGGTAGTTTCGGTTAAAAATAACGAAGTTTTGATTGAAACTGACGATGGATTTTCGATGACGTTTTTAGTCAAAGAATTGCTTAAGATTCAAGATACCAGTAATTTAATGAATTCTATTAAAAGAATAGATTTAGATGAAGTTTCAAAAGAAAAAACAGAGCCAAAACCACGAAGTTTTGTCAAAGAAAAGAAAGATAAACGTGATGTGGGCGTTCCAGAATTTGATTTGCACATAGAAAAATTGGTTCCAAATAAACGCGGAATGTCGAACTATGACATTTTAACTTTACAAACGGAAACTGCAAAAAGACATATCGAATTTGCGATTAGAAATCGCATTCCGAAAATTGTTTTTATTCATGGTGTGGGTGAAGGAATTTTGAAAGCTGAGCTTGACTTTTTACTTGGCCGTTATGACGGAATTGACTTTCAGGATGCCAATTATCAAAAATATGGTCTAGGAGCTACTGAAGTTTATATAAGACAAAACAATAAATAAGAAAGCTTTTTTTGAAGTAAAAAAACATAACAATAAAGTATAAAAAAACGTCTGTTTTTTGAAATGATTTTAAGATTAAATCAGGACAAAAAACAGACGTTTTTTTGTAAGAATTATTTTTATGAATTTCTCTCTAGAAATCTATACTTTTAGTTAGCAGATCGTTCAATTTTTCCAAGAAGGAAACTGCTTCCAAGTTTAAAGTGGCTATTTCCTTTTTGTAGAATTACATTTTTAAGTACAATTGTGTGCTCATAAACTTGTCCGGTTAAAGTAGTGGTTACCTCAATAATTCCGCTCTGATTTGCTACACCAAGTTTGCCTGTCCATGTTTCGTCGATTACAGGAGAAGCTGGCTGTACTTTAGCACAAACAAAAGCCGGAGTGATAGATCCCGTTTCTGCTTTTGCAGTTCTGTAAAAGATTTTATTTTGAGTAGCCGTTATCAAACTTGTTCTTGGCTGCCCGCTAGGTGTAGGATCGTTAACAAGCAATGTTGGATCGATATCATCAATTGACAAATAGAACGAATTGTTATAATTATAGACTCTGCTAGCTTCATCACACTCATAGGCTAAACCATTTGGGTTTGTTTTAAAAGTTAAATTGGCCGGTGTTACAGTTGTTGTATAAAGTCCAAACTGAAAATCAGGCTGTTCTGTTTGCGTACCTGCAGGTTTTTGAAAAGATATATTCTTAAAAACAATGCTATGCGTATATCCTGTAACTCTTGAACCATCGTCAGTGGTATTTGGTTTTTCGTTTTGAGTAGTTGCAATTTCAATTGTACCGCCTATTCCAAGCCATTCTTCAGTTACTTTTGGTGTGCTTGGCGGTATTAAACCACAAATGTTATCTTTCGATACGGCTCCATCATAAGCTCTGTAAACAACACGATAGGTACTCGAGTTAATAGTGTAACTGTAAGTTGAAGAATCATTAACAATTGCTCCTTCTGGCATTTGCAATAAAAGTGCTTCCTGATTTTTTAGCTTATAAATCAGGGTATTAGTTGTAGGGTCGCAGGCTTGAGATTCCTCAATATCCGAAAAGTCTATTTTGTCTACAGTTAAATCTCCATCATCACATCCATTCAAGAAAAGTGCAAATAATAGGAGGGCAGCATATTTTTTCATCGTAAAATTTATTTGTGTCAAAAATAGTGAAAAAATTGCCAAATGATATTTAAGATTTGACAATTGATATTTCTTAACTTTGCAGTAATGAAAAAAGTATACCTAGATAATGCCTCAACAACTGCAATGCGTCCTGAAGTAATTCAGGAAATGACTAAAATAATGCTTGAAGATTACGGAAATCCGTCGTCGACACACAGTTTTGGGCGAAATGCTAAAACAATATTGGAGCTTTCGAGAAAGAGTATTGCAAAACATTTAAACTGTACTGCTCAAGAAATAATTTTTACATCTGGAGGTACTGAAGCCAACAACTGGATTCTGCGCTCTTCTGTTGAAGATTTGAAAGTAGAAAGAATCATTACTTCAAAAATTGAACACCATGCTGTTTTGCATACTGTTTGGGCGCTTCAAGAAGAATATAATATTCAGGTGGACTACGTTAATGTAAATGCAGACGGAAGTTTGGATTTAACGCATTTATCCAATTTATTGGCCGAAGAAAAAAAGACTTTGGTGAGTTTAATGCACGTAAATAACGAAACAGGAACTATTTTAAATTTAGATCGCGTAAGTTTGATTTGCAAGCAATATAATGCTCTGTTTCATTCAGACACAGTTCAGTCGATAGGTAAAACTGAAATCGATTTGCAAAAGACTCCTATTGATTTTATTTTGGCTAGTGCGCATAAGTTTCACGGGCCAAAAGGTATCGGATTTGCTTTTATTCGAAAAAATTCTGGTCTACAACCGTTGTTTTTTGGCGGAGAACAAGAAAAAGGTCTTCGCGCAGGAACTGAGGCCGTGCATCAAATTGCTGGTATGGCAAAAGCTTTATCTATTTCGTATGCAAAACTAGAAGAAGAGAGAGCTTATATTTTAGGTCTGAAAAATTATCTGATAGAACAATTTGAAATTCATTTTCCTGATTTTAGAATCAACGGAAAAAAAGACGATTTCTATAATCTTATCAATGTCATTTTACCTTTTTCATCAGATAAAACTTCGATGTTGCTTTTTAGTTTGGATATGAAAGGGATTGCAGTTTCTAGAGGAAGCGCTTGCCAGTCTGGAAGTATAAAACCTTCTCATGTATTAAACGAAATGCTTTCGGAGACTGATTTAAAATTGCCAAATCTCCGAATTTCATTTAGCCATTATAATACAAAAGAAGATATCGATTGGCTGGTTGAGAGTTTGAAAACGATCTAAGCTACTAAGGTTCTGAGATTCTAAGTTTTTAAACGCGGAGTGCGCTAAGTAATTGCGCAAAATCCGTTAAGATTCTTTTAAAACCATTAAAATAAAAAAGTTCGCAAAGTTTGTTTTGATAAAGCTTTGCGAACTTTTTTTATACTCGATTTTCAATAAAAGCTATTTGCGAATAACTTTTACCTGCGAATCGTTTGTTAATTTGATTATTGTAGAAGATTTTCCGTTTATTTTGTCTTGATTTAATTTTACTACATAATCAACGCCATTAATAATCTCTGGGCTAATATCTTTAAAAGCAATTGGCGTAGGTTGTCCTGAAATATTTGCAGAGGTCGAAACCAAAGGTTTTTTCATTCTTTCCATCAATTTATAGCAAAAAGGTTCTTTTACCAGTCTTACCCCAAGAGATTTGTCGGCAGCAATAATATTTGGAGCAACGTTTCTGGCGTCATCAAGAATCAAAGTAGTTGGTTTGTCTGATAGCTCCCAGATTTGCCACGCAACTTCAGGAATGTTTTTAAATACGTTATACATCATCTTTTCGCCATTCATTAAAACAATCATGCTTTGTGTTTCTGCGCGCTGTTTTAATTTATATATTTTAGCAACGGCTTCAGCATTTGTAGCATCACAGCCAATTCCCCAAACAGTATCTGTCGGATATAAGATTATGCCACCGTTTTTAATTACTTCGTATGCGTTGATGATTTCCTCGTTCATTTTACAAATTATATTTTAAGATTACAAAGTTATAAATTTTACTTGTAATTGTTTTTTATAGTATTTGTAAATAGAAAATCTATTGTGTTTTGAAGTCGTTTTGTAAAAACTAGATGTTTATGATTTTACAGAAGAAGATTTTAATTTTACTTTCGCTAATTCCATCAATGGATGTTCGATGTGCTTAAATGTCAATTGGCTAATAAAAATTAACGGAAAAACGGATAAGGCAATAACAGACCAAAATTCATTATCTGTCATTTTTTTTGCTTCTTCAAATCCGATAACAAAATAGAAAATGACAAATAACAAAATGCCATGCAATAAGTAAATGCTATAAGTTATTTGTCCAAATTTTCTTGAAAAGGCACTTGATAAAATTCCAAAAAAGCTATTTCCGGAAGCAATTATTATAAATACAATTGAAGTGATGATGATTGGGATTGGTCTTCTTCCACTATCGAAAAAATAAACCGAGCACACAAGTAATGAAATAGCAAGAAAAGTATATTTTTTTTGCTTTAAAACTGTTCCAAAAATGTTTTTTTTGATTACCAAAGCCGCAATAATACCTCCAAGAAATGGAAAGAAATGTCTTAAAGAAGAACCATTAATAATCATTATTAGAGCCGCCACTGCAGTAAAAGATAAAATGATTTTATAGTTTACTTTAATCTTGAAAAATAATGCAATAAGAGGCAATAAAAAGTAGAAGACCCATTCATACGGCAGCGTCCAAGTGATGCCAGCATTTAACAAAAAGCTATCTTCTAGTCCATTGATATTTAATCCTTTTTTTACATTGAAAAATATCCATGAAAGTATGGTTAGAATGTTTTCTGAGAATGGAACTTTTGACTTAAAATTTGTTAGATAACCAGCAATAAAAAATATAATACCAACAGAAAAAAGATACATCGGGAAAAGTCTGTATAAACGAGCAGTGATATATGCTGACCAGTTAATTTCTTTGTTTTTGCTATTTATTAATTTTAGAGTAAAAAGAAAAGCAGTAATTACAAAGAAAAAAGCAACAGTTGTTTGTCCAAAATGGTTAAAGAGATTTGAAATAGGTTCATTCCATTCGCCACTTTGAAGAAAGAATCTCCAGATATAACTATGATGCAAGAAAACAAAAAATGCTAGATAACCTCTTAAGCCATCTATTTCTGGATAGCGAACATCAAGTACCTCTATTTTTACTAATTTATTTGTTACTAGTACAGAAAAAATTAAAGCAAACGCTATGAGGATTGAATAAACACTAAAAGTTAATATCATTTTTTGAGGAAACAATTTTTTGTTGTGGTATTTTTAACTAATTTTTTAAACTTTTGCAAACATACTAAACGAGTTTTGAATGCAAAAATTTTACGGTTAAAATTATCTTAAATAAATTGAATCCTACACTCTTGACTTTTAAAGTCAAAAAGTTATAATGTGCTGTCTTTTAGAATAACATGATTTGTCCAACCTTTTAGCGTGTACTTTTCTAGAATTGAATCTGGTATTTTTTCATACTCATTTTCGAAAAATTCCATTGGTATAATAGGATTCTTTTCGTCAATTATTAAAATATTGTTAGGGTTATAAAAATCGTAATTTTTGATATCGACATTTGTGGTTATAAGTTTTTTCTCTAGACCCAAACTTTCAAAAACTCTAAAAGTAAGTCCGCTTTGGCCAAGTCGGTTAATGTCCAAAAGTACTTTCGAACGATTAATATAATCATTTACTTCGCTTAAAGGCATGTGACTTTTTATATAGGTAATGTTTTCGTCATTGTTTTTTTGCTTTTTATCGTAAATGATAAATTTAAATTTTGAATTCTGAGAAGCTAAATTGGCAGCAATTCTTTTTAATATTGGAAGTCTTTTGTCAATTGAGCTGATATTGAAAACGTCATACTCAAATTGATTTTCATTTGTTGCATTTTCTGAATTGTAGATCCAATTTGAGGCAAATTTTAAATTGAAATTTGCACAGTCTTCTTTTTCGAAAGAATAAACTTCATCAAAACAATGAAGAACTCGTTTGATTTTGGGACAGCGATACGTATTGTCATTAAAAAATCCGATAGATTTTTTTGTATATTTTTTAAATTCTAAAATACTTTCAGGAGTTATAAAGTCACCTTTTATGGTCAAAATAACATCTTGAGTTTGGCTATTCTTTTTTAATGCATTGATAATTTCTTTTCCGTAATGCTGATGCTTCAAATTCGTTTTGAAAAATGCTTTTAACACAACATTGTACACTTTATGAAATACAGAAGGGTATTTGTATTTAAAAGCATTGAAGTCTATATGGCGAACCGTGTGTCCTTGTTTTTCTAAGTCTACGGCTATATGTTTGTTAAGTCCCCAGTTGTCTAAACTTATAAGAGTGATATGCATTATCTTCGAAATAGTTTTTATTAGTTGGTAAAACTAGCTAAATTTGCGGAAACAATTTTTATGATTTTAAGATTAAATCGCGGATATGAAAAATTTGAAAATATTCTTCTTGAATATATTCGTTTTTTTAATACAAAAGGAGAAGACTTTGTAATTGGCCAGCGCAATCAGATAAAGCTTTTTGATTTAGATGATAAAAAAATAAACATAAAATCGTTTAAAGTTCCGCACTTTATTAATAAAATCGCCTATAAATACTTCAGAAAATCAAAAGCTAAACGTTCTTTTGAGTTTGCAAATAAATTGTTGGAATTGGGTGTAGGAACTCCAAAACCTATTGCATTTGCTGAATTTTCTTCAATAATTGGTTTAGAAAAAAGCTTTTATGTAAGCGAACAGCTTGAATGCGATCTTACCTATAGAGAATTGGTAGAAATTCCTGATTTTCCAGACCGCGATAATATTTTGAGGCAGTTTACTAAATTTAGTTTCGATCTTCACGAAAAAGGCATTGAATTTTTAGATCATTCGCCAGGAAATACTTTGATAAAAAAGAATGCAAGCGGAAATTATGATTTCTTTCTAGTGGATTTGAACAGAATGGAATTTCATAATGAAATGACTTTTGAAATGCGTATGAAAAACTTATGCCGCTTAACTCCATTAAAAGAAATGGTGGCGACGATGAGTAACGAATATGCTAAATTTTATCTTAAACAGCCTGAAGAGAAGATTTTCGAAACTCTATGGAAAGATACTTCAGATTTTCAAGAGAAGTTCTATAGAAAAAAACGCCTGAAAAAGAAGCTTAAATTCTGGAAGAAGTAAGCTTTCTTAATTCTTTGTAGCGAATATAAACGCTGTAAGCATTCAAATAACATATTGTAAAGCCTTTTTGTCCGTCCAGAAAACCAAAACGTATAATAAGTTGGTATAAAAAAGTGTATAAAGGATGGAACAACTGCATTAATAAATATGGTTTTATCCCTTTTGCAAATTTTTCGTTGGCTTTAAGAATTCCGTAATTGTGCATTTTCGATTTGTAATCTTCATAAGAAGAGTACGAAAAATGTATGATTTTGTGTTTTAAAGTAGAAATTGATCCGTTTAC
>NZ_DHEI01000054.1:0-2558 GCF_002399805.1 Flavobacterium sp. UBA4854 | reverse complement strand
AAAATCTTATCAGTCTGCCAGCCACTGAAATTTAATCTATTGTTTTTAAACATAAAAATGCGATAGATAAAATAAGCGCTTGCAGCATTTTGGGAATTAATTTCAGTAACGATTTCAGATTTTAATTCGGGTGTTAATCTTTCATCGGCATCAATAAATAAAACCCATGAATTTCGGGCTTGATCCAACGCAAAATTTCGTTGAGAAGTATAATCAATAAATGCATTCTGAATTAATTTTACATTGTTAAAAGACTCAACAATGCTTACTGTTTTATCAGTGCTAAAAGAATCAACAACAATTATTTCATCAGCAAAATCAATATCTTCAAGAAGCGATTTTATGTGATGTTCTTCATTAAGCGTAATAATCAATACTGATAATTTTTGCCCTTCACTATTCATGCTGATCCTTTACTTTTTCAATTTTTATATTCTTGAAAATAAGTCTCTAATTTTTTCAGCATAAGTTCTAATGGATACTCAGCATAATATTCAAAAGTATGTTCTTTTATATATTGCTCTGTATGTTTCTCGTAGATTTCAGGTTTTAAATCTTTTAAATGAACAGATACATTTTTTGCTTCATTCTCAAACAGCTGCCAAGTTTCTTTTCTAACAGAAGGAGTAAAGATCGAGAAGGTTGGAATTTCAAGTGCTTTTGCCATATTTACAGCGCCGCCTTCGTTTCCTATAAGCATTTCGCATTGAGAAAGTATTGCCAAAAACTGACGTAAATCTGTAGCGTACAAATCGAAGATAATATGCTTTTTTGTCTCGTCAGAACAATGATTATAAACCTCCAAAGCTTGTTCTTTCTGGTTCGGAATATAATTAAAAAGAATAGTAGCGTTTGTTTTGGCTACTGTAAAATCGATAATTTTTGCCATTCCGTCTAGCGGATATGTTTTGTAGTGTTCGCTTCCTAAAATTCCAAACATAATTAGTGGTTTTTCAGGATCTATATTGTAGCTGTTTAAAATATTTTTTGCTTCTGCAATTTCAGATTCTTTTAAATAAATCTTTGGTTTTACATTGGTTATCTTTTCTGTGAAAAAAGGTTTAAGAAGCAATAATCTGTTTTCGATTGCTAAACCATATTCTGATTTTATGGCATCAAAACGCTCGTAACTGTAGTTGTAAAAAATGTTAGAATACCATTTATGATAGGAAACTTTAAATTTTGCTCCAGAAAAAAACGTAATTAAATTCGTTCCTAATTTACTGTATACATCGATTACCGCATCATATTTTTTTCTTCGAATCTCAAAAATGAATTTAATGAAACCAAAAGTAGATTTTCTGATTTTATTAGTTACTGGAATAATGTTATCAATATTCGGATTTTCTGTAAGAACATCAATCGAATTAGGATAACACATATAGTCAATTGTAGAATCTGGAAACTTGGCTTTTAAGTTGTTGCAGATAATTGTGCTTGTTAAGACGTCTCCGATTCTTTTTTGCTGAATAACTAATATTCTCATTTGGTTTTTATGTTCAATTTGAAAGCTAAAGTACAAACTATTTTGTGAAGTGAACAAGTGATGGCAGTAATAAGATTAAACTAAATTAAAAAGTCATATTTTTGTGCTCAACAAATTAAAATTGACAATGGGAATTAGCGGTTTGGTTATTACTTTCAATGAAGAGAAAAACATTGGAAAATGTATAGATGCCTTATTTAAAGTTTGTGATGAAGTTATTATTGTAGACTCTTTTAGTAAAGATTGTACAGTAGAAATAGCTAAAGAAAAAGGAGCACAGGTTATTCAGCAAGTATTTTTAGGAGATGGACCGCAGCGTACGCACGGATTGCCTTTTTGTAAAAATGACTGGATTTTAAATCTAGATGCAGACGAATTTTTAGATAAAGATGCAGAGGAATTTATTCTGCAAAAAAAATATCTAGAAGGAAACCATGATGCTTTAAGTTTTAGAGTTAAAAACTTTCTGGCAGATAAATTAATAGATTTTTCTGGATGGTATCCAGATCATAAAGTTCGTTTCTTTAACAAACAAACAGCTCATCCTTCAGATTCTAAAGTACATCAGAAAATTGTTGCTCAAAATGAGAAAAAGGTTGCGGTACATATTTTACATTACGGATGGGATTCTTTTGATCAGATTATTGCAAAAAAGAACCAATATTCAGGATGGCATGCCCAACAATTGTTTGATCAAGGAAAGAGAATAAATGCGTTTAAGCCTGTTTTGAACGGAACAGTAGCCTTTATCCGTTGCTATTTCTTTAAAAAAGGAATTTTTAACGGTCTTGATGGATTGACAATTGCAATGATTCAGGCTTTTTTTTCTTATATGAAATATGCTAAGCTTATAAAACTTCAAAAAAGGAAGTGACAAAAAAAATCCAAATTCCAATAATAAAATGGAATTTGGATTTTTAATATTAAGATCTTTTAAAACCTATACCGCAACATCGTATTCGCGAAGTGCATTGTTTAAAGAAGTTTTTAAATCTGTAGATGGTTTACGAGTTCCGATAATTAAGGCACAAGGAACTTGAAATTCGCCAGCAGCAAATTTCTTAGTGTAGCT
>NZ_DHEI01000114.1:38130-38309 GCF_002399805.1 Flavobacterium sp. UBA4854 | reverse complement strand
GCTTTACCCATAATAGAAACCGATTTTACATTTAGTAAAGTTTCTTTTTTATATGGTTTTAAGAGCTCATCAATAGTTTCATAAGCCTGCTCACCAAAGGCATAATCCATTACAATGATTACCGGTTTGTCTTCGCCTACATTTGCATGTGAAAATGCTGTTTTTGACCAGTCAATTTT
>NZ_DHEI01000114.1:31355-37877 GCF_002399805.1 Flavobacterium sp. UBA4854 | reverse complement strand
TTTCCTTTATATTTTGTTTTCAGCAATGGTGTTGCAAAGATCGAATTCATCACACTATGCATATTGGCACTAATTACGTGAATTGGTCTTTTCAGCAAATCGTTTGCTTTTAGAACCTCTTTTATATTTGTTGCCCAGATTTCCCCATGAATATGATGTCCTAATCTTTCACGTAAAACTGGACTAAAAGTAATTGTACGTTTATTGTTTTCAACAATTTCTTCGATTGCTAATTTTCCTAACCAATAAATTACGTGCAGGAAACGATCTGGCGCAGTTTCTGAACCAAAAGCATCGTAAATATCTAAAACTTCCTCAAAAGTTCTCGCTAAAATATTTGCAACGTGCGAAATGGCTTTTTCTTTCTCAATCTGTGTTAACTTTTTAGTTTGCATAACAGCTTGCTCCAGTTTCTGCCAATCGCGAGAAACCTCTCCACCATCATCGATTAAAACTCTATTTTTAATTTTATGAGATTCAATAAAAATGAAAGTCAAATGTGTTAGAATATCATAAATGTCAGAACGTCCACGCGTGATTTCTACATTCATTTGTTCTTCGTCTATTCTGTAGCAATTTCTTCTTCTTTTTGGAGGAACAATCGGCTGAAAATGCGATTTAGAATATCCTTCGTCTGAAGTTAAATTAATAAAACGGCATTGCTCAATTCCAATTGGAAGACGCTCAATAACGTATAAAAGTCCGTTTAATTCTACTTTTTCTTCTGCAATATTCCCATAAATTTCTGGACGTAAAGCCAATAATGATTCGCGTAAGCTGTCGCCAGAAACTCCCATTGGTTTGTAAAAACCACGGTTAAATAAATGGCGCATTGTTATGTACATTTTTTCTATCGCCGCAGAAGATTCCTGCGCTCTTGATCTTGATATATGTTTAGTTTCTTTCATGCTTTTTTATTTTAAAAATCATCCTCATTTTTAAAGAAGATGTAAATATTTCGATAAACGAAAGTAGGAATTATATATATAACTTTAATAAATTTCCATTTAACAAATTGTTAGTAGGTCTTTTTAAAAAAGCTGATTTTACTTCAAATTATCCGCAATATTTCTATCATTCGATAATCTAGGTATTTTATTCTGTCCGCCCAGTTTTCCTTGCGATTTCATATAATCTTGAAATCCGTTTTTAGAAACTTTAGTGATCACTACTTTTCTTAAAACATTTCCGGTAATTAAATCGTCATAATAAATGTTTTGCTTTCGCATTGAGTTATCAATCTTTTCGGCAAAAACTTCCATGTTTTCTGGCTCTTTTTCAAATTCTACAAACCATTCGTGGTAAGGTAATCCGGTAGCAGGCGTAATTTGTGGTGCTACAGTAAATTCGTTAATAACAATATTGGTAGAATTTATAGCTTCTTTCATCGCATTTTCGACTTCATTAGCAATTACGTGTTCTCCAAAAGCCGAAATATAATGTTTAATACGTCCAGAAACTATAACACGATACGGATCTAAAGAAGTAAATTGAATAGTATCTCCAATATTATAACGCCAAAGTCCTGCATTTGTCGAAATAATCAAAACATAGTTTACTCCTACCTCAACTTCGCCAATGGTGTATACTTTCGGGTTTTCGTTAAAGAATTCATCTGCTTTTATAAACTCATAGAAAATACCAGAATTTAAAAGTAATAACATTCCTTTTTCTTTCTGCGAATCTTGGTACGCAAAAAAACCTTCAGAAGCTGGAAACAATTCTATACTGTCTACTTTCTTGCCAATCATCTGCTCAAATTTGGCACGATACGGTTCGTAATTAACACCTCCGTAAATAAACAGATTGAAATTTTTGAATATCTCACTAATCTTTTTACCGCCACTTTTTTGCTGTAAACGCTCAAAATACATCTGTACCCAAGACGGAATTCCAGAAATAACAGACATATCTTCTTGTATTGTTTCATCTACAATTGCATCTACTTTGGTTTCCCAATCTTCAATACAATTCGTTTCCCAAGATGGCATTCTGTTTTTCTGCAGATATTTTGGAACAAAATGCGCCACGATTCCAGAAAGTCTTCCAAATTTAATTCCGTATTTCTCCGTTAGAATAGGACTTCCTTGCAAAAAGATCATTTTTCCGTCAACAAAATCGGCATTTCCTGTTTCGTTAATATAATGAAGAATTGCGTTTCGAGCCGCTTCTATATGAAATGGCATAGATTCTTTAGTTAGCGGAATAAATTTTGCGCCAGAAGTTGTTCCAGAAGTTTTAGCAAAATATAATGGTTTTCCTTTCCAAAGAATATCAGCTTCTCCTTTTACAACCTTTTCGACATACGGTTTTAGATCTTCATAATCTCTAACTGGAACACGTTTCTGAAAATCTTCAAAAGTTTTTATCTCATTGAAATTATGATCTTTTCCAAATTCAGTATTTTGTGCAGTCTCAATCAAACTTTTAAAAACCTCATGTTGGGTTTGAATTGGCTTATTTGCCCATTTAAGAGTTTGTTTATATATTTTTCGGGCAAAAATTTTTGCCGCAATTGACTTAATTGACATTTTTAGTGGTATTATTTTTTGTCACTTTTCTTTTTGTCTTGAGATTTTGTCTTCGTTTCTTTTTCAGTTTCAGCGACATCTTCTCTTAGTTTTATTTCAGCCTCTGAGGCTTTCATATTTAAATCTGAAGCGTCTTCAACAGACTCTGTTAATATAGAATCTTTATTAAATTTTGAATATTCTAATTCTCCTTTTAAAACTTTCTGAATTCCTTTTATATAAATTTCATTGTGTTTTAAAGCCGTTTCTAAAGAATCTGATTTAATTGCTAGTCTCGTAGCATTTCGTTTCAATTCTGTAGAAGAATATCCCGGAATAAATTCACGAAGCGGAGTAAATGCGATAATGAAAGTAGTAACCAAAATTAGAAATATTCCGCCTAAAGTAAACGTTACAAATACATTCATTAAAGTAAGCCTAAAAGAAAAAATCTCTTCAAAAGTGTCTTCATTTAAAATTACTAATCGGTTTTTAATGAACAGTTTTTTTCTAAAATTCTTTTTATTTTTCTTAGTCATTATCCTTCTTTATGCTAGCAAATATAGTAATTAATCATCATGATATTTATTCGAAAAATTTCATGAAGAGCTATAATCTACGATTTTATAAAATATTTAACGTAGTCTTATTGAAATATTTTAAACTAAAAATACTTCTATTTCGTATATTTCTATATACCTTTGCGGGATAATTAATAAAAATCAATTTGCTTCGGCATTAAATATAGTTAGTCATGGGAAGATTAGGTCTTACAGAAATCCTTGTTATCGTAGGTATTGTGATATTACTTTTTGGAGGTAAAAAAATTCCAGAATTAATGAAAGGTTTAGGAAGTGGAATTAAGGAATTTAAAAACGCTGCTAAAGACGATCAACCTGCTGCTTCTAAAAAACAAGAAGAAGAAGAAACAAAATAAGAAATTCGAAAAAATTAAAATCCCAAACTACAATGTAGTTTGGGATTTTTTTTATGGCTTATAATAAAACTACTCAATAGTTTTGTCGAAGCTTGCAATTTGGAATTTCTATAAAACCATCGTCAACTGAATTCTCTTTCTATCTTCATCAACCTCAGTCACTTTCACATCAACATGCTGGTGTAATTTTACCACTTCGTTTACATCACTTACAAATCCGGCTTTCAACTGAGAAATATGCACTAATCCGCTTTCTTTGATTCCGATGTCAACAAAACAGCCAAAGTTGGTAATGTTATTCACAATCCCTGGTAATATCATTCCTGTTTTCAAATCTTTGATTGATTTTACATTGGCATCAAATTCAAAAATCTTAGCAGATTTTCTTGGGTCTAATCCAGGTTTTTCAAGCTCTTTAATGATATCTTTTAGCGTAAGTAAACCAATTTCAGGTGTTACATATTTTTCGGCCTTAATAAGCGCTGTTTTATCTTTGTTTGCAATTAAATCATTTAGAGAAATATTCAAATCTTTCGCCATCTTTTCAACAACTGGATAAGCCTCTGGATGCACCGCCGAATTATCTAACGGATTTTTAGCATTTGTAATTCTAATAAACGCTGCTCCTTGTTGATATGCTTTATCTCCTAAACGTGGCACTTTTTTAAGTTGCTTTCTATCTTCAAAAGGTCCGTTTTCAGAACGGTATTGTACAATGTTCTCCGCTAGCTTCTCCCCGATTCCACTCACATAACTTAATAAATGCTTACTTGCGGTGTTGATGTTAATTCCAACCGAGTTTACACAACGAATAACCGTATTATCTAATTCTTCTTTTAATTTTGTTTGGTCAACATCGTGCTGATACTGTCCTACTCCAATCGCTTTTGGATCAATTTTTACCAATTCGGCCAACGGATCTGAAAGTCGTCGCCCGATAGAAACCGAACCACGAACCGTTACATCATAATTTGGAAATTCTTCTCTCGCAATTTTTGACGCAGAATATACAGATGCTCCTGCCTCAGAAACTACAAATACTTGAATTGGTTTATCAAACGCGATTTTTTTAATGAAAAATTCTGTTTCGCGAGAAGCTGTTCCGTTTCCGATAGAAATGGCATCAATTTGATACGCATTTACCATCGAACGTATTTTTTTTATCGCCATGGTTTCCTCATTTTGAGGCGCGTGCGGATAAATGGTTTCATTATATAATAAATCACCTTTTTCGTCCAGACAAACTACCTTACAACCGCTTCTAAATCCTGGATCGATCGCTAGAATTCGTTTTTCTCCCAATGGCGGAGCCAATAAAAGTTGCCCTAAATTGTTAGCAAAAACCTGAATAGAATTAGCATCGGCTTTTGCTTTTGCTTCTTGTAACGTTTCGTTTCCAATTGCTGGATTCAATAAACGTTTGTAACTATCTTCAATCGCCAGCTGTAAATGCGCTGTCGTATTATTTTGTTTTTTAATAATGATTTCGTCAATTACATCGTAAGCATCGTCGATATCAACATCTATTTTCATTTTAATAAAACCTTCATTTTCTGCACGAAGCATCGCTAATAAACGGTGTGCTGGCGCTTTTGTTAAAGGCTCTTCCCAATCAAAATATTGGTTGAATTTTTGTGCACCTTCTTCTTCAGCTTTCTTTTTAACCACTTTTGTAGCGATAGTTGCTTTTCGCTGAAATAATCTACGCAATTGTTTACGAACATAAATATTTTCGTTAATCCATTCTGCTACAATATCTCTTGCGCCTTGAATAGCAGCTTCTTCGTTAATAACATTTTCATTAATGTATTGTGTCGAAATAAAATCGATATCGGCATCACTTTCAGATATAATCAGTTTTGCTAAAGGTTCTAAACCAAATTCGCGCGCAACATCGGCTTTTGTTTTTTTCTTCTTTTTGTACGGAAGATAGAAATCTTCTATTTCTTGTAAATCAAAACTGTCTTCAATTTTTTTCTTCAATTCTGGCGTAAGTGCTTTTTGCTCTTCGATCGATTTTAAAACAGCTTCTTTACGTTTTATAAGCGTATCGTATTCTTTCTGCAATTTAGCAATATGCTCAATAACAGTTTCATCAAGGTTTCCGGTTGCATCTTTTCGGTAACGCGAAATAAACGGAATCGTACAGTCTTCTTCTAATAATTTAACTGTGTTTTGAATACTGACTGCGGGCGCCTGAACAGACTTGGCAATGAATTGAATATTAGTCATACTTTTAATGAAATGATTTTCTTACTTAAAAATGATATAATTTACTTGTTAAAGCATTTCTGCAAAATAGTAAATCATTCGGCTAAAATAATATCTTTGTTTCTAATTTTAAGCCAATGGAAGTTTTATTACTATATTTTTTATTTATAAATGTGCTTGTTTTTATTTTCGCTGGATATGACAAATCTCAAGCTCGAAAAAATAACCGACGTGTTCCTGAAAAAACCTTGTTTCTCATGGCTATAACGGGTGGCTCACTTGGGTTATTAACAGCAATGTTATTATTTAAACATAAAACGAGTAAAACTTCTTTTATTGTAAAGTTTACTGTGATTTTAGCAATCCAGGCAGCACTTATATATGCTCTTTTGAATTATAAAAAGTAGATATTAACATTGTTGATAACTCAAAAAACAATGTTTTTATAGCAGTTAAATAATTGAATTATAAAAACTTAAATAAAAAACCGGACAAATTTAAAAATCCGCCCGGTGTGTTTATGAATAGGTGCGAAGCACCGAATTTTTTTTTGACTTTTTACGAACAAGCAATTTTATTTACTCTATTTTGGTGTCTTCCGCCTTCAAAAGCAGTATCAAGAAAAGTTTCAACGATTTCAACAGCTTGATGAATAGATGTGAATCTCGCTGGAATACTAACAATATTTGCATCATTGTGTAAACGAGTTAAATATGCAATTTCTTTAGTCCAGCATAAGCCAGCTCTCACTTTCGGATGTTTATTAACAGTCATTGCAATCCCGTTACCGCTTCCGCAAATTACGATTCCAAAATCAGCTTTTCCTTCAGATACATCATTCGCAACTGGATGTCCAAAATCAGG
>NZ_DHEI01000114.1:20251-31130 GCF_002399805.1 Flavobacterium sp. UBA4854 | reverse complement strand
GGTCCTGCGTGGTCGTTTCCTATCGAAATTTTCATTTTTTCTATACTATTTAGTTGTGTTATGCAAATTTACTTAATAAATAGATGTTTGCTACGAATTACACCAATTTTCACAAATTTTTTTCTTTATACATACTATATCAACAAACCAATTTATAATTAGCATACATTCGTAAATTCGTTATAAAAACTCTCATTTTACAACTATCTTACTGTCAAAACTTTATCAGTTATTAACAATTTTAATAAGTCTATAACTATCTCAAAATCAATAAATAATATTCAGAATATTTGTTAAAATTTTGAGGTGTTAATAGTAGTTTGTAATTGCTTGATATTCAATTAACTTTAAGTTAACAAAAAATGTTAATAAGTTCGAAAAGAAAATTAGAAGTTTTTTTTGGTTGTGTCAAAAAAATGCCTAATCCAAAACTGGATTGAAATACACAAGAAAAGTTTCGTGATTTTTTGGAAAAGTTATCAATATTAAAAATACCATTTTCAACACAAATCAACATATCAACTTATCTACAAAATGAATTCAATTTTGGTTGTCAACCGTTGTTAATTAAAATGCAAAAAGTCTTAAAAATTAATCATTTAACCAAAAATAACTATGTTGATAACTCAGAATAAATAAGTAAAACGAGATTTCAATGACTTCAAAAAAAAATTTATTCGACATATTAACACGCTATAATAACCATAAATTTTTTTTAAATTTTTAAAAATCTTTTTTGTTGTATTTAATATATGTTGAAAACTAAAAAAGTTGAAAAGGAAAAAAATTTTTTGATGAATTGAATTTTACTCTGTTTTGAGTTTGTTTGAATTTTGTTTTAGACGATTTTGAGAGGATTGTTGAGATTGTCCAAGATTTGCTGAACTTCTTCGAAATCGTTTGGATGAACTTTGAGTTTGATTCCGCCAAGTGCCGTTGAGTATAATGGAACGACTGAGAGCGTCATTTCGTTTTCGAAAAAATAAGGAATTCCTTCTTGTTCCAGTAAGTGTTTGAGAACCACTGTTTCGTGCAGATAATTGAATACGGCAATCGTTTTAAAGCTTTCCATTTTAGGTCTTTTTGTAAATGTACGAAAAGTTATATTTTTAATAATTCTATTTGCTAAAAAGTATTATCTGATATCTTATTTGTAATTTTAAGCCTTATTAGAAAAGATATATGAGTAAGAAAATTAGAAAGCCGATAAAAAAAGAGAAAGATTTCTCTGGAAAAATACTTAAGATTTTATCGCAAAATGCTAATAAACCTTTCAATTACAAACAAATAGGAGCTAAGCTAGAATTAGATGATACAAAAAGCAGAAATCAGATCATAAAAGATTTAAAGATTCTTGCAGCTCAAAAGAAGATTATAGAAACAGAACCTGGAAAATACTTGATTAAAGCAGTAAGCCAGGATTATTACGAAGGAACAATAGATATGACAAGCAGAAAAACGGCATATTTTATTTGTGATGAGTTTGAAGAAGATGTTTTTATTCCTACCAATAATTTGAATCGTGCATTAGATAAAGACAAAGTAAAAGTTTACGTTTATAACAGAAGAAAAGGTAAAAGACCTGAGGGTGAAGTTATTGAAGTTATTGAAAGAGATAAAACAGAATTTGTAGGTGTAATAGATATGCAGCCAAATTTTGCTTTTGTGTCTACTGCAAATCCTAAAATGTATACCGATATTTTTATTCCTAAGGATAAACTTGGTGAAGCAGAAAACGGTGATGTAGTTTTAGTGAAGATTGAAGATTGGCCAAAAAGAGCCGATAGTCCGTTCGGATCTGTAATTAGAGTTTTAGGAAAACCTGGAGAACATAATACTGAGATTCATGCTATTTTAGCAGAATACGGATTGCCTGCAGATTTCCCTGTAGAAGTTGAAGTCTTTGCACAAAAACTAGATACTTCAATTCAGGAATCTGAGATTGCAAAACGTCGTGATATGCGTGATACGCTTACGTTTACGATAGATCCAAAAGATGCAAAAGATTTTGATGATGCCTTGTCTTTCAAAAAATTAGAAAACGGAAATTTTGAAATCGGTATTCACATTGCCGATGTTTCGTATTATCTAGAAGAAGGAACAATCTTGGATGATGAAGCATATCAAAGAGCAACCTCAGTTTATTTAGTAGATAGAGTAGTGCCAATGCTGCCAGAAGTATTGTCTAACTTTGCGTGTTCATTACGTCCGAATGAAGAGAAATATACATTCTCTGCAGTATTCGAAGTTTCTCCAACAGCTCAAGTTATTAACCAATGGTTTGGAAGAACTGTAATATATTCAGATCAGCGTTTTGCTTACGAAGAGGCTCAGCATATTATTGAAACAAAAGGAAATAATACAATTCCAGTTGATATTTCTATTACTGGAGAATCTTATGTGGTTTCAGATGAAATTGTTGAAGCTACTTTAAAACTAGATGAATTAGCTAAGATTTTGAGAAAGAAAAGAATGCAGCAAGGCGCTATTTCTTTTGATAAAGTGGAAGTAAAATTTAATCTTAACGAAGAAGGAGAACCTGAAGGGGTTTATTTCAAAATATCAAAAGATGCTAATCATTTGATTGAAGAATTTATGCTTTTAGCCAATAGAAAAGTGGCAGAATATATTGGAAAACAGAAGAAAACCTTTGTTTACCGTATTCACGACGAACCAAATGAAGACAAACTGGTTGCAATGCAGACAGTTATTGCTAAGTTTGGTTATAAAATTGATTTTAGAACCAAAGGTGATATTGCCAAATCAATCAATGCTTTGATGGAAGAAGTAAACGGTAAGAAAGAACAAAATCTTATTGATACTCTTGCTATTAGAAGTATGAGCAAAGCCAAATACTCGACTGATAATATTGGCCATTATGGTTTAGCTTTTGATTATTATAGCCATTTTACATCGCCAATTCGTCGTTATCCAGACGTTATGGTACACCGTTTGTTGCAGTATTATTTGGATGGAGGAGCTTCTGTAGACGAAGAAACTTACGAAACCAAATGTCTGCATTGTTCAAACATGGAAAACTTAGCAACAAATGCTGAGCGAGATAGTATTAAATACATGCAGGTTAAATACATGCAGGATCATCAGGATGAAGAATTCCTTGGTGTTATTTCTGGTGTTACCGAATGGGGAATTTATGTTGAAATCGTTTCTAACAAATGCGAAGGAATGGTAAGAATCAGAGAAATAAAAGAAGACTACTATACTTTTGACGAAAGACAATATGCATTGGTTGGAGCTACTTCAAACCGTTTATTGCAATTGGGAGACGAAATTTATGTAAAAGTAAAAAATGCTGACTTGGTGAAAAAACAACTTGATTTTCACTTTTTAAGAAGAGCAGAATAAATATTAATTTAAAAATAAAAGTATGAAAAAGCTAATTATAGGAGCAGCAATTTTATTTGTACAAATGTCTTTTGGTCAAGTTACCAAAGAGTTAGGAGATTTTGATACCGTAAAAGTATTTGATAAATTAAGTGTAAAATTAGTTCCAGGGTCTGAAAATAAAATTGTGATAAAAGGAACAAGAGAAGCAGAATTAGAAGCTGTTAATAAGAATGGTATTTTAAAATTAAGAATGCCATTTCCAAAACTTTTGTCAGGAAATGATCTTGAAGTAACTTTGTATTATAAGCATTTAGAATTAATCGATGTCAATGAAGGTGCAACTGTAACAAGCAGTGACGTAATCAAAGCAACTTCATTTAAAGTAAGTGCACAAGAAGGTGGAGTTATAAATGTTGATTTAGATGTTGATAAACTAAAAGTAAGCTCAGTATCAGGAGGTTCTATCACATTAACTGGTAAAGCAGCAAATCAAGATGCAAGTTTAGGAGCTGGAGGATATTTACTAGCAAGTAAATTGAATACGTCTCAGACTACTGTAAGCGTTTCTGCGGGCGGAAAAGCAGATGTTAATGCTTCTACCCTTGTCGATGCAAAAGTAAGCGCAGGAGGCTCTATTTACATTTATGGAAAACCAAAACAAATAAATCAGAAAACAGTTTTTGGTGGTAAAATCGAAGAAGTAAAATAACACGAGATATTTGATGATAAATGATATTCTGGCTGGACTGCCATGGGGACTTGTTCTTAGTTTTATGGTTGGCCCAGTATTTTTTGTTTTATTAGAAACCAGTATTACAAAAGGTTTTAGATCTGCAATTGTTTTCGATTTAGGCGTAGTATTAGGCGATATTTTCTTTATTGCTATTGCTTATTTAGGAAGTTACAGATTGATTTCAAGTTTAAAAGACGATCCAGCTCTTTTTATTTTTGGAGGGATAATTATGCTTTCTTATGGAATTATTTCTTTTGTAAAACTAAAAAAAGAAGAAAAAATAAACGACGAAGAAATTGACCGTGATATTTTAAAAAGAAACTACGCAAGTTTGTTTGTAAAAGGGTTTTTATTGAACGTTATTAACATTGGAGTCTTAGGATTCTGGTTAGCAGTAATTATTTCTGTTGGACCAAAACTAGAAATGCAGACCCCTAGAATGATGACTTTTTTTGCCGCTGTAATCATCACTTATTTATTAATTGATTGTGCTAAAATTTTATTAGCCAAACAATTAAAATCAAAAATGACTCCAACTAATATTCTTAAAATCAAAAAAGGAATTAGCGTTGTTTTAATGGTTTTCGGATTTGCATTAGTAGTTCAAGGTTGGTTTCCAAAAGAAAAAGAAATGGTTAAAAATGCCTTCGAAAGAATAGAGAAGAAGTAGTTGTTAATAACTCAAAAATATAAAATTAAACCTCTGAATTTCAGAGGTTTTTTTATGTTTATAACTGTTAGTTTAGAACTTTGACAAAGTTGACAACAGTTTGTCATTTCGACGAAGGAGAAATCTCCGCAAGTAACTCCGCAACAATTATCCAATCTTTGTAGAGCTTCTCGTGGAGATTTCTCCTTCGTCGAAATGACAAGATTGTGTATAATCTTCATAGAGTAACAAACCCGACAGGTTTTTAAAACCTGTCGGGTTTACTTGTAAAATTTAAAAATTAAACATAAAAAAACCTTCAAATTGCTTTGAAGGTTTTGAGGCATCGTGCAGATTCAAACATAAATCTTTATCTAATTTTTTCTAAAAATTAAACATAAAAAAACCTTCAAATTGCTTTGAAGGTTTTGAGGCATCGTCCGGATTCGAACAGTATATTTTTAATTAATTTTTTCTAAAAATTAAACATAAAAAAACCTCTAAATTGCTTTAGAGGTTTTTGAGGCATCGTCCGGATTCGAACCGGAGTAGGAGCTTTTGCAGAGCCCAGCCTAGCCGCTCGGCCACGACGCCATTACTTGAACGGTTGGCAAAAGTAACTAAAATCTTTAAATTTCAAAAGTTTCATAGTAACTATTTTAAAATTTTAGGAATTTAATTTTAGAAATTACTTTCTAATTTCCGTCATTTTTATAGTAACTGACTCAACATCACCACCAATAGGCGGATTTATTTTAGAAACCCAAACTGTTGTTTTTTCTACCATTTCTATCTCTGCCAGTACGCGAATATTGATTCTTTTGGCCACATGTTCTAATAAATGTGAACGAATTGCCATTTCTTCGGCTACAATTTTGTTCAAATGAACATAATCCACAGTGTCTAAAAGATGATCTGTTTCTGCTGATTTCTGTAAATTGGTTTTAATTTTTAAATCTACTTTGTAATCAGATCCAATTTTTCCTTCTTCAATTAAACATCCGTGGTAAGAAAAAGTACGGATATTTTTAAGTTTAATGACTCCCATTTCTAAATTTAGTTTCAGGTTTTAAGTTTCAAGTTTAGAGTAAGTTTCCAAAGAAAACCATAAACCATAAACTATAAACTATAAACTTTTTTATCTTTGCTAAAATTACTATAAAATAATGGCATCAGAAGAGAAATCACTCAATTTTATTGAACAAATCATAGAGGAAGACGTAAAATCAGGTCTTTCAAATACTAAACTTCGCTTTCGTTTTCCACCAGAACCTAATGGTTATTTACACATTGGGCACGCGAGTTCTATTGCGTTAAATTTTGGTTTAGGAATTGATTATCAATCTCCTGTAAATTTACGTTTTGATGATACCAACCCTGAAAAAGAAGAACAGGAATTTGTTGATGCTATTAAAAAAGATGTGGAATGGTTAGGATATACTTGGGCAGAAGAATGTTATGCATCAGATTATTTCCAACAATTATACGATTGGGCAGTTTTCTTAATTAAGAAAGATAAAGCTTATGTTGATAGTCAGACTTCTGAAGAAATGGCGATCCAGAAAGGAACTCCAACAACTCCAGGAACTGACAGTCCGTACAGAAATCGTTCTGTTGAAGAAAACTTAGATTTATTCGAAAGAATGAAAAATGGTGAATTTGAGGCTGGTACACATATTCTTCGTGCAAAAATTGACATGAAGTCAACTAATATGTTGATGCGTGATCCTATCATGTATAGAATTTTACACAAACATCACCACAGAACTGGAGATGCTTGGAAAATCTATCCAATGTACGATTGGGCACACGGACAAAGTGATTATTTAGAACAAATTTCTCATTCATTTTGTACACTGGAATTCTTGCCTCACCGTGAATTATACGATTGGTTTTTAGATCAGATTTTAGATGAAAATAAACTTCGTCCAAAGCAAAGAGAATTTGCTAGACGTAACTTATCACATACTGTTGTTAGTAAAAGAAAATTACAGCAACTAGTTAAAGAAAAGCATGTTAACGGTTGGGATGATCCAAGAATGTCAACCATTTCTGGATTAAGAAGACGTGGTTATACAGCTGCTTCTTTACGTAATTTTGCTAACACAATTGGTATTGCAAAACGTGATAATTTAATTAATGTATCGGTTTTAGAATTCTGTATTCGTGAAGATTTGAACAAAATTGCACCTCGTGTAATGGCTGTTTTAGATCCTGTAAAATTGGTAATTACCAATTATCCAGAAGGAAAAGAAGAGTGGTTGGAAGCAGAAAATAATCAAGAAGATGAAAGTGCCGGATTCAGAAAAGTGCCTTTTTCTCGTGAATTATACATAGAAAGAGAAGACTTTTTGGAAGAAGCTCCAGCTAAATTTTTCCGTTTGACTTTAGGAAAAGAAGTTCGTCTTAAAAATGCTTATATCATTAAAGGTGAATCAGTTGTAAAAGATGAAAACGGAAATATTACTGAAATTCATGTAACGTATGATACTGATTCTTTGAGTGGAAGTGGGACAGAAGCAAGCCAAAGAAAAGTGTCTGGAACCTTACATTGGGTTTCTATAAAACATGCTTTGGAAGCAGAAGTTCGTTTGTACGATCGTTTGTTTACAGATGAAGCTCCGGACAGTTATAAAGAGAAAAATTTCTTAGATTTTGTGAATCCAAATTCATTAGAAATTGTAACTGGATTTGTTGAACCAAGTTTATCAACAGCTCAAAATGAAGATAAATTTCAGTTTCAACGTTTAGGATATTTTACTGTTGATAAAGATTCAACTGCTTCAAAATTAGTATTTAACAAAACTGTTGGATTGAAAGATGCTTGGGAAGAAAAAGGTAAAAAAGAAGAAAATAGCATTAATAATTCTTTGAAAGATATCAACAAATATTTTAAAGTTGAGACTAAACCTGAAAGAATTGCAATTGAAAGTGCGATAGGAGAGAACATTAAAAACATCTCTAGTTTTTCACTTTTACAAAACTCTTTGAAAAAGAATATCAACAATAATAAGGCTTCGTTGTTGTTTTCTCAGTTTATTTTGAAATATTCAAACTGGAAATCAACAGATTTTGAAGAAGAAGATATTAAGAAATTATATTCAATGTCTCTAAAAAGTGAATCGACTTATGTTAGATCAAAAGCACTTTTAAATTTAAGAGATATTGAAAGCGAAAGTTTCAAAAATCAGTTTGATGATGAAATTTTGAAATTATATTCAAATCCACCAAAAAATGCTTCTGAAAGAGAAATTGAAATTCTTTCTGAAATGGTTAAGAAGTAATATCAGATAAATTTATTAAAAGCGCTTTTATAAGCGCTTTTTTTTATTATATAGGTTAACTATTAAAAAGTAAAATTTTATAATTTTTATAGATTAAAACTGACTTTAATAAATTTAATTTAATCGAAAATAAAATTTTATTGGATAAGGAATTCATTTTTTTATTTTAAATCTATTAGAAAGCTTTATTTTGATTTTGTACTTTTTTTATGTCTAATTTTTGTTTTAAATGCTTAATAATAAAATTTAATTATTTAAAATGTGTAATTTTTAATATTTTACCTATTATTTATAAAATCTATTAAATTTAATATTTTTATTTATTTTATATATTAAAAGTGACTTTAATAATTTAATTTTAAAGAAGAATAAAAAATAGTCGAGTAGAGAAGATCTTTTTTTTACTTTTCATTCATTAAAACTCTTTATTTTATTTTTTTACTTTTTTGCTTCCAGTTTTCTTCTAAAAAAACTAAAATTAAAGTTTTTTCTTATTTTTTTAATTTTTGGCTTCAATTTTTATAATTATAAGTTTTGGTTATTATTATAACTTAAAATTTAGATTATAATTATTATTTATAAAATTGACTGTAAAATTTAAATCTATAGCTTTTAATTATTCTTTAAGCATTTGATTTTAATTTTATTTATATAAATTTTTATTATAGATTTTTTAAAAATTTAGTTTTTAATTATTATTTATAAAAATGATTAAAAATGTAAAAATAATAGTTTTTATAGATTAATTTTAACCTTCATAAATTAATTTTAAGACGTTTTTTAAACGTGTTTGATATATAACTCATTTTTTAGATAATTGTTTATTTACGGTCTTTATTTTAGTTTTTACTGTTATTTTAGTCAGTTTAACGGGTTGTTAACACACAATTGTTTATAAAACTGCTATTTTTAACTCAATACCAAAAGTCAGAGATGATTTTTGTAAAAAATTAAAATTTGCCGTAAAGAATCTAAGTTGAAATTTATTGTTTTTAGAAACTCGTAATTTTTATAATAATAGATTTTCAAAACTGATTTCCTAAAAAGACAATTTTATGTTCTCATTTTTATTATGATGTAATTTTGATAATATTTCCCGTAAAAGATATTTTTTCAAATTGTGTCATAATGTATAAAATACCATAATGTTGAATTTGAGTGAAAGTTTAGTTTTTAAATTTCAGGTCTGACAATTTTTAATTTAAATCTAATTTATCATGAAAATTTTATATTTCACACTAGCATTATTATTTGCAAATGTTGCAATGTCTCAAACACATCAAATTACAAAACACAACGGAGAACAACTTGATGTAAATTTTATTAAATCTGAAAATGGTTTTGTTTACTATTCTTTAAACGGAAGTTCTGAAGAAATCAAAATCAGTAAATATGCAGTTTCATCTATTACAAATAAAGAGACAAAACAAACTCAAAAAGTTTCTGATAAAATAGTAGTTGATTCAAAAGACGATTACAAAATGGTAACTGTTCTTCCGCAAGAAAAAACAATAGGACTGAAACAAGCAGCTAGTTTTACAGGAGTCTCAACAAGGACAAAAGGAGAACCGCCAATTGCAAATCAGAACCAAACTGCTATGAGAATCAAATCTAAATCGGCTTCAAATGGCTATCCTTTTGTTAGCATTGTTGAAAAAGCAGATGGTAAGTACGAAGCTGTAGCTTATGTGTATTAATAAGATTGTTAATTTTTTGTAAATTGCAATTAATCAAAGTTTTATCATTTTAAAAAAGAGTATCTTTATTAATAATTTTAAATTGTAACTATCATGTCTAAGAATTTAAATACAGCAGCAGCAATTTTGGCTGCAGCGGCTGCAGGGGCGGCAATCGGAATTTTATTTGCTCCAGATAAAGGATCAAAAACAAGAGCAAAAATTAAGGAAGGTATCGATGATGCTAAACATAATATCAAAGATTCTTTTGATGCCAGCTCTGAAGTTCTTCGTGAAAAATTTACGAGTGCTACTCATAATCTTGACGGAACTTTGAATGAGTTACTTTCTAATGTCAGCCATAAAACAGAAGAAGTAATTACTTTTTTAGAAACTAAATTGGCTGAGTTAAAAGCACAAAACGCTAAACTTCAGAAATAATATTTTGATAAAGCACATTACTTGCTTATTTTTATAAGAAAGTTTTGTGCTTTTTTTATTTAAAATTATAATTATGGCGTTTGAAGAATTAAAAGAAAATACTGATAAGGTTCAAGATCAGGCAAAAGAATATATTGAAAGTCATTTAGCTTATTATAAACTTTGGGGTTTTAAGGTTGCAATGAAATCGACAACTTTGATCTTTAAGTTTACCTTGATTTTGTTATGTTTCAGTATGGTTATGGTTTTTGGATCTTTTGCCGCAGCTTATGCTTTTGGTTCTTTGTTTGAAAGTAATGCTCTCGGATTTTTGGCAGTAGGAGGGATCTATCTTTTCTTTACCATTTTACTTTTCTTTGTAAAAGACAAATTTGTAGAAGGACCAATTTTGGAGAAATTTTCAGAAATCTTTTTTAATGATTAATTATGGAAAGAAAAAAATACTCTTCGTATGCTGAGATTGAAAGAGATCTAGAAATTCTAAAACTAGAAAAAGAAATCAATTATCAGAAATTGGTTTTAAGTTTTCAGAGAACTAAAGAAAGCATCACACCGCAAAATATTGTAAATGGTTTTATTTCATCTTACACAGGTTATGTCAAAAAATCATTTCCAGAAATTTTACAATCTATTTTACCTTTTATTATCAATTGTTTTATAAATAAAAAAAGAGGCAATTAAGCCTCTTTTTATTTTGTAATTATTGTTGAACATCTGGTTGAATGTCATCTTCATAACCAGATTGTCT
>NZ_DHEI01000114.1:13319-20058 GCF_002399805.1 Flavobacterium sp. UBA4854 | reverse complement strand
TTATTTAGCATATCGCTTCCAGCTTGTGGAGAATTTGGAAGAAGAATTAAGTTTGAGTTTGTATCAGAACCTATCGATTGTAAAGTATCATAATGCTGAGTAACTACAATTAAAGCAGAAGCTTCTTGAGAATTAATTCCAACATTGTTCAAAACTTCAACACTTTCTACAAGACCTCTTGCAATTTCACGACGTTGGTCTGCAATACCTTGACCTTGTAAACGTTTGCTTTCTGCTTCAGCTTTTGCTTTTGCAACGATTCTAATTCTTGAACTTTCAGCTTCAAATTCTGCAGCAGTTTTTTCTCTATCAGCAGCGTTGATTCTGTTCATTGCATTTTTTACCTGAATGTCTGGATCAATATCAGTAACCAAAGTATTGATGATATCATATCCGTAAGTAGACATTGCTTCGTTCAATTCACGTTTTACTGCAACCGCAATATCATCTTTTCTTTCAAAAACATCATCCAATTTTAGTTTTGGAACTTCTGCACGAACTACGTCAAAAACATAAGAAGTAATTTGATCGTGTGGATATTCTAATTTGTAAAATGCTTCATACACTTTATCTTGAATCACTTTGAACTGAACTGAAACTTTCATTTTAATGAAAACGTTGTCTCTAGTTTTAGTTTCGATGATAACATCTAGTTGCTGAATTTTAAGATTTACTCTTCCGGCCAATCTATCAACCATTGGAATTTTAAGTTGCAATCCTGAATTTCTAACACTTTGGAATTTTCCAAAACGTTCGATAATTACAGAAGATTGTTGTTTCACAGTAAAGAACGACGACATGAAAATGAAGAATGCCAATACTAAAAAGATAATAAATGCTGTACTCATGGTTATTTAGTTTAATTTATGAATTTCGGTAAATTACGAAAATTCTTCTAAAAAGGAATTATCAAACATTAAAAAAACGCTAAGAACATTTTTAAGATGTTACTTAGCGTTTCTATTTTTAAATGAAATTTTAATTATAAAGTTTCAATCGCTTTTTGAATTCTAGAAATAGTTTCTTCTTTTCCAATGATTTCAACAATGTCAAATAGGTGAGGACCTTTAAGTGCTCCGACCAAACTTAGACGGAAAGGTTGCATAACTTTACCCATTCCGATTTCGTTTTTAGTTAACCAATCTTTCACGATTGCTTCGATATTTGCAGAAGTAAAATCTTCGATATTTTCTAAAACAGAAATCAGTTCCTGCATTAAAGTTGGAGTTTCTTCTTTCCAATTTTTGCTTGCTTTCTCATCATAAGATGTTGGCGCTTGGAAAAAGAAATCAGTTAAATCCCAAAATTCAGAAACAAAGTTTGCTCTTTCTTTAATAAGCGAAACAATACGAGTTGTCACTTCGAGCGGAGTCGAGAAGCCTTTTTCTTCTAAAATAGGAGAGAAGATTTTTGCTAAATCAGCATCATTTTGTTTTACTAAATATTGGTGGTTGAACCATTTGTTTTTCTCTGGATCAAATTTTGCTCCAGCTTTGTGAACTCTATTCAAGTCAAAAGATTGAGCTAATTCTTCTAGAGAAAATAATTCTTTATCAGTTCCATCATTCCATCCCAATAAAGCAAGGAAGTTTACAACCGCGTCTGGAAAAAATCCTTTTTCTCTATAACCAGATGAAACACCTTCTTCAGTTTTCCATTCTAATGGAAATACTGGGAATCCCATTTTGTCTCCATCTCTTTTTGATAATTTACCATTTCCAATTGGTTTTAAAATCAAAGGTAAATGAGCAAATTCTGGAGCTTCCCAACCAAATGCTTTGTATAATAAAACGTGAAGTGGCATAGAAGGCAACCATTCTTCTCCACGAATTACATGTGAAGTTTCCATCAAATGATCATCAACAATATTTGCTAAATGATACGTTGGCATTCCGTCACTTTTGAAAAGAACTTTATCATCCAAAAGATTAGTTTCAAACTTCACATCTCCACGAATGATGTCTTTCAAATGTAATGTTTCATCAACCGGAGTTTTAAAACGGATTACATAATGTTCTCCATTTGCAATTCTTTTAGCAACTTCATCAGCAGAAATTACCAAAGATGTATCTAATTTTTCACGATTGGTATGATTGTAAATAAATGTTTTTCCTTCAGCTTCTTGTTCTTTTCTCAAAGCATCTAAAGATTCTGAAGTATCAAAAGCATAATATGCCCAACCAGAATTGATCAACTGATCTGCATATTGCTGATATAAATCTTTACGTTCGCTTTGTCTGTACGGACCAAATTTTTCATTTTTTCCAACCGTTTCTTCAGGAGCAATTCCTAACCATTCAAGAGCTTCCATAATGTAAGCCTCTGCACCTGGAACAAAACGAGTCTGATCTGTATCTTCAATTCTCAGATAAAAAACACCGTTATGTTTCTTTGCAAATAAATAATTAAATAGGGCAGTACGAACTCCGCCAATATGTAATGGTCCAGTCGGACTTGGTGCAAAACGCACACGAACTTGCTTTGACATTTGTTTAAAATTTTGTTGCAAAGATACGTTTTATGATTTTAGATTTCAGAATGTTGATTTTAGATTTTTAATCTTAGAACCTTAGCCTCTTAGTAACTTAGAATCTTAAAAAGGTATTATTATAATTACTACTTTTATAGGTTATAATTAAAACAGATTTATTTTGAAAACATCATCTGCAATATATCAAAAGTTAGAAGCTTTCATTAAGAAATATTATACCAACGAATTGATAAAAGGGATCTTACTTTTTACTGGTTTTGGTTTATTATATTTTTTGTTTACGCTTTTTGTGGAGTACTTTCTTTGGTTGAAACCTTTGGGAAGAACTTTTCTATTTTGGTTATTTGTGGGAGTTGAAGTTTTCCTTTTAGTTCGTTTAATTCTTTTTCCTTTGTTCAAGTTGTTCAAACTTCAGAAGGGAATAGATTATACTCAAGCTTCTAAAATTATTGGAAATCATTTTACAGAAGTGAGCGATAAGTTGACTAACTTTTTGCAATTGTCTTCTGAAAATAATTCAGAAAGTTCAGAATTGGTTCTAGCTTCAATTGAGCAAAAAGCAAATTCATTGCAACCAATTCCTTTTGGAAATGCGATCAATTTTAAAGCAAATAAAAAATATTTGCCATTGGCTTTAGTTCCAATTTTGCTTTTTGCAGTGTTTTATATTTCTGGAAATAGTAATGTAATTTCTCAAAGTTTGAATAGAGTAGTGCATTTTAATTCTGCATTTTTGCCACCAGCTCCTTTCAAGTTTGTGGTTTTGAATTCGAATTTACAGGCAGAGCAAAACAAAGATTTTGTGATCAAAATGGAATCTGTTGGAAACGTAGTTCCTGAGAATGTTATGATTCATATTGGTGACGAAAGTTATTTTATGGAATCTTCTCAACCTGGAAAGTTTGAATTTAAAGTGGAGAAACCAGCTGAGAATATTCAATTTTCTTTTGAAGGAAATTCAGTTGTTTCAGAGGAATATGAATTGAAAGTAATCACAGTTCCATCAATTGCAAACTTCGAAATGGTTTTGAATTTTCCATCTTATTTAAAGAAAAAATCAGAGACAATTCAGGGTACAGGAAACGCAATTGTACCTGAAGGAACAACTGTAACTTGGAAAATGAATACCAAATCTACACAAGAAGTTGAGTGGAAAAGAGATAATGAAGTATTTAAGTTCAATAAGGTTGAAAATGACTTTAAATTGAGTAAAAATATTAGTCAAAATACAGAATATCAAATTCTTACGTCTAACGATAAGGTTAAAAACTACGAAAAACTTGATTACCAGCTCTCTGTTATTAAAGACCAGTTTCCAACTATCAATGTTGGTCCTGCACCTGATAGTTTGAAGCTAGATAAGAACTATATTCTAGGAAGATTGGGTGATGATTATGGACTTTCAAAATTACAAATTGTGTATTACGAACGTAACAAACCACAATCTGCTAAGCGTGGAAACATTCCTGTGAAGGCTGGAGTATTTGATCAATTCGTTTTTAATTTCCCAAGTAACCTTCCTGTAGAAGAGGGTGTTTCATACGAGTACTATTTTGAAGTTTTTGATAACGATGCACCACACGGATTTAAGTCTACAAAGTCTTCTACATTTTCAGATCGTGTAGCTACAACAGATGAAATTCAGGATCAGGAATTACAACAGCAAAATCAAAACATTAATAGTTTATCTAAATCTTTGAAGAACCAAACGAAGCAGATTTCAGAAATGGATAAGCTTCAGAATACAGGAAAAGAGAAAGATAATTTAGAGTTTAAAGATCAGCAGAAGATCAATGATTTTATCAAGCGTCAGAAACAACAAGACGAAATGATGAAACAGTTTTCTGAGAAAATGAATCAGAATTTAGATAAGTTTAAAGACGATAAGAAAGATAAAACTGCTGATGATTTGCAAAAGCGTTTAGATAATGCACAGAAAGATTTAGAAAAGAATCAGAAATTATTAGATGAATTGAAGAACTTAAACGATAAATTAAATAGTGAAGAACTGTTTGATAAGATGGAAAAGTTCAAACAAATTAGTAAAAACCAATCTCGTAATCTAGAACAATTGGTTGAGTTAACCAAACGTTTTTATGTTTCAAAGAAAGCAGAACAGGTTGCTGAGAAATTAAATAAACTGTCAGAACAACAGGAACAGTTATCAAATAAAGAGAAAGAAAATATTAAAGAAAAACAGGATGAAATCAATAAATCTTTTGATAAGATTCAGGAAGATTTAAAAGATTTGAAAGAGGAAAACAAGACCTTAAAGAAACCTTTGGATATTCCATCTGATGCTTCAAAAGAAAAAGATGTAGATAGTGATCTTAATAAAGCTTCTGAAGAATTGAGTAAAAAGAATACTTCTGGAGCTAAACCAAAACAGAAAAGTGCTGCAAAGAAAATGAAGTCTATGGCTCAAGAAATGCAGAGCGAAATGGAAGGTGGAGAACAAGAACAATTGGAAGAAGATGTAGCAATACTTCGTCAGATTCTTGATAATCTTTTAGCTTATTCTTTGTCGCAAGAAGATGTGATGAAACAGTTTAAAGCAATGAAATTGGGTTCTTCTACATTTACAAAAAACATTAAGATTCAGCAGAATTTGAAACAGCAGTTCAGACATGTTGATGACAGTTTGTTTGCACTTTCATTACGTAATCCGAAAGTAGCAGAAGATGTTACTAAAGAAATTGGAAATGTTCAATACAACATGGACAAGGCGATTGAAACTTTAACTGATGTACAGATTCCAAGAGGAGTTTCACACCAACAATATGCAGTTTCATCAGCCAATAAGTTAGCCGATTTTTTAAGTGATTTATTGAATAACATGCAGATGTCAATGTCTAAACCGGGAGCGGGGAAACCTAAACCTGGAGATGGACAAGGAATGCAGTTGCCAGATATTATTCAGAAACAAAAAGGACTTGCTGATAAGATGAAAGAAGGTATGAAACCTGGACAGCAATCTGGAGATAAACCTGGAGAAGGTAAAGATGGAAAGTCTGGTGAGGGACAAAATGGTCAAGGAAAAGACGGGCAGGGTAAAGAAGGACAAGGTAACAAAAGTGGAGATAAAGGTTCTTCGGGTAAAGATGGTAAGAACGGAAAAGGAGAGAAGAACGGTAATGAAGGAGAAGATGGAGAAGGAGATGCGGAAGCTATAATGGAGATTTACAAAGAGCAAGTTAAACTTCGTGAAGCATTACAAAAAGAGTTAGCAAAGAAAGGTTTAGACTCTCAAGGTAAATCTGTAATAGACCAAATGAAACAATCTGAAAAGCAGATTTTAAATAAAGGTTTTAAGAATGAGAACTTACAACGTATATTAAATATTCAGCAAGAATTATGGAAATTGAATAACGCAGTTCAGCAACAAGGTCAAGATACACAAAGACAATCTGAAACTAATAAGGCTGAATTTACTAATCGTTCTAATGCTTTGCCAAGTTCACTATTGGAATATTTAAACAGTGTAGAGATATTAAACAGACAATCACTACCTTTGCGCTCGAATTTTAATCAAAAAGTTCAAGAATACTTTAATACAAAATGATAAATTTTAATTACGAAACAGATTTTACTTTGGGAGACGAGCAGGCTTTTAGTGACTGGCTTAGTGCTGTAATTGTTTCTGAAAACAAGAACGAAGGAGAAATCAATTATATATTTTGTGATGATGAGTATCTTCATAAAATCAATGTAGAATATTTAGATCACGACACTTTAACTGATATAATTAGTTTTGATTATTCAGTTGGTAACGAGTTAAATGGAGATATTTTTGTTTCTGTAGAGCGCGTTGCAGATAACGCAAAAGACTTTAATGTTTCATTTGCTGAAGAACTTAAACGAGTGTTATCTCATGGTATACTACATTACTGTGGATACAAAGATAAGTCAGACGAAGAAGCTCAATTAATGAGACAAAAGGAAGAAGAGAAAATGAAGATGTTTCACGTGGAACAGTAGTTAAACTTCTTTAGAATAATGAATATATGTTCCACGTGAAACGTTTTAGATTTTAAATTTTTATAGCGTTCCACGTGAAACATATCTGAAGAAAATAAAAGAATTTTACAACGTTCCACGTGGAACGTTAAAGTAAGGAATTTAAATAAAAGATTAAATCGTTCCACGTGGAACGATTTTTTAAATTTGAATTTAAAAGAAAAAGAATAGGATGTTTCACGTGGAACATGATTTTAAAATGGTCTTTAAAGTTTAGAATGGAAGTTTAGA
>NZ_DHEI01000114.1:0-13069 GCF_002399805.1 Flavobacterium sp. UBA4854 | reverse complement strand
AAGTTTAGAATGGAAGTTTAGAAATGTTTCACGTGAAACATTTATTGTGAAGATTCTGTTTCGGAGTTCTGATTTGAAAGTTCTGATTTGAAAGTTCTGATTTGAAAGTTCTGTTTGAAAGTTCTGTTTGAAAGTTCTGTTTGAAAGTTCTGTTTAAAGAATAAAAAAAGATGTTCCACGTGAAACGTTTTTATTTGTTTTCTGAATTTGAAGATATCAGTTTGCAGGTTTCAGTTTGAACTTGAAACCTGAAACCTGAAACCTGAAACAAAAATAAAAGTTCCACGTGGAACAAGAAAAATATAAATGTAATTCTAGAAACCGCGTTAGCGGTTTTTGGAGAATAATAAAACAAGATGTTTTTAGAAGAATACGATGTTATTGTGGTTGGTGCAGGCCATGCTGGTTCTGAAGCTGCGGCTGCGGCTGCAAATTTGGGATCGAAAACTTTATTGGTTACAATGAGTTTGCAGAACATAGCACAGATGTCTTGTAATCCTGCAATGGGTGGAATTGCAAAAGGACAGATCGTTCGCGAAATCGATGCGCTTGGAGGATATTCAGGAATCGTTTCTGATAAGACTGCGATTCAGTTCAAGATGTTGAACAAATCAAAAGGACCTGCAATGTGGTCGCCAAGAGTTCAAAGTGACAGAATGCGTTTCGCTGAAGAATGGAGAATGATGTTGGAGGCAACTCCAAATTTAGATTTTTACCAAGAAATGGTAAAAGGGTTAATTATTGAGAACGGAAAAATAAAAGGAATTAGAACTTCACTTGGTGTGGAGATTCGTTCCAAATCTGTTGTTTTGACAAATGGTACTTTTTTGAATGGTTTAATTCATATCGGAGAAAAACAGTTCGGTGGTGGTAGAGCAGGAGAAAGCGCTGCAACCGGAATTACCGAAGATTTGATCAAAGCAGGTTTTGAAGCTGGAAGAATGAAAACTGGAACGCCACCTCGAGTAGATGGACGTTCTTTGGATTATTCTAAAATGAATGAAGAAAAAGGTGATGCAAAGCCAGCCAAGTTTTCTTATTCAGATGTGACCGCTCCATTAACGAATCAGCGTTCTTGTTACATGACTTATACGTCTTTGAATGTTCATGATATTTTGAGAGAAGGTTTTGATCGTTCTCCAATGTTCAACGGAAGAATCAAAAGTTTAGGGCCAAGATACTGTCCATCGATTGAAGATAAAATAAATCGTTTTGCAGATAAAGAGCGTCATCAATTGTTTGTGGAACCCGAAGGATGGAATACTTGCGAAGTTTACGTAAACGGATTTTCAACTTCACTTCCAGAAGATATTCAATTCAAAGCGCTTCGTTCAGTTGCAGGTTTTGAGAATGTGAAATTTTTTAGACCAGGTTATGCAATCGAATATGATTTCTTTCCACCGACACAATTGAAACATACTTTGGAAACAAAGTTAGTTGAAGGTTTATATTTCGCTGGGCAAATCAATGGAACAACCGGATATGAAGAAGCAGCTTCTCAAGGTTTGATGGCTGGAATAAATGCACACTTGAAAGTACACGAAAAGGATCCATTGATTTTAAAACGTGATGAAGCTTACATCGGAGTTCTAATTGATGACTTGATTACGAAAGGAACGGAAGAACCTTATCGAATGTTTACATCAAGAGCAGAGTATAGAACTTTGTTGCGTCAAGATAATGCCGATTTCAGATTGACTCCAATGTCATACGAAATTGGTTTAGCTTCTGAAGATCGTTTACGAAGAATGGAAAAGAAATTAAATGAATCTGAAAAGATGGTTCAATTCTTTAAAGAGACTAGTGTTACGATTGCAGAAACAAATCCGATTTTGGAAGCAAAAGAATCAGCACCAATTTCTCAAGGAGATAAAATGTTTAAGATTTTTTCTCGTCCACAAATTGAATTAGAAGATATGTTGAAATTTGAAAAGGTTGAAGCATATATCAAAGAAAATGATTTGGATGAAGAAATTGTAGAACAAGCCGTAATTCAGGTTAAATATTCTGGTTATATCGAAAAAGAAAGAAATAATGCAGATAAATTAAATCGTTTGGAAGAAGTGAAAATTCCAGACAATTTTGATTATAATAAAATCAAGTCGATGTCTATTGAAGCAAAACAGAAATTAAGCAAGATTCGTCCTGTAACTATTTCACAAGCTTCAAGAATTAGCGGAGTGTCACCAAGTGATATTTCCGTGCTTTTGATTTATATGGGAAGGTAAAAAAGTTTGCATTCCCAGTTTTCAGTTTTTACTAAGACTGTAAACTGGGACTGAAAACTTTTAAATGTTCCACGTGAAACTATAATGCTTTTAGTTTTTTATTTCAGAATCGAGAAATCTAGATTTTAAAGTCTTAAATCTAAAATTGTTTCTGTTCCACGTGAAACCTTTTACTGAAACAAGAATGATTTTTTTGAAATAATTTGAATTATTAGCTGTTTCAGATGGAAAGAAAATCAAATTTGAAAAGGATATTAATTTGCAAAGAGGCTGAATAAAGTAGATTTGCAATTGTATTGAATTATCAATTTTGAAGAAATCAAAAAGAGTTTAGAAGAATAAAAGAAAAAAATAAAAATCCTAAAAGCGATAAAATTTCGTTTTTAGGATTTGCTATAAATTAAACCCAAATATCTATAAATTTAAAAAATGAACGTTTTAAACAAAAAACACTTTCTTACGGTAAAAGACCATTCTGTTTCAAAAGAAATTTTTGATTTATATTACGATGAAGAATTAGATATGCTAATTACTTCTCCGCAGCCCGAACTTCAAAATTTAGGCAAATACTACGAAAGCGAAGATTATATTTCGCATACAGATAACAAACGTTCGTTATTTGAAAAAGCCTATCATTTCGTAAAAAATATTGCGCTTAAGAATAAATTGAATCTTATCAATAGTCAGCAACCGAAAAAAGGAAAACTTTTAGATATTGGAGCTGGAACAGGAGATTTTCTTTTAACTGCAAAAAATGACGGTTGGGAAACCATTGGAGTAGAACCAAGCGATCGAGCAAAAAATATTGCTAAAGAAAAAGGAATTTCATTTGTAGAAGAAACTAGCACTTTAGAAAGTAATTCTTTAGATGTAATTACAATGTGGCACGTTTTAGAACACGTTCCAGATTTAGAACTTCAGATTCAAGAACTGAAGCGTTTATTAAAACCAACTGGAACTTTAATTGTTGCGGTTCCAAACTATAAATCGTTTGACGCAAATCACTATCAAACTTTTTGGGCAGCTTATGATGTGCCAATTCACTTTTGGCATTTTTCAAAAAAATCAATTCAAGTGCTTTTTGAAAAAGTTGATATGAAATTGGAAAAAATCCTTCCAATGAAGTTTGATTCGTTTTACGTGAGCCTTTTGTCCGAAAAATACAAAACAGGAAAGATGAATTATATAAAAGCTTTTTTCGTTGGTTTGAAATCAAATTTGAAAGCAAAAAACACAAAAGAATATTCATCACATATTTATGTTCTAAAGAACAAATAGAGTTCAAATTAATAAACAAAAAGCTATTTCTTAAAAACATGAAGAAATAGCTTTTTTGATTTAAAAAAATGATAAAAAACAATGGTTTTTATGTTATAAAGTTGAATTATTGGTATTATTTTTTCGATAAATAAAAACAATATCATAAAATTTGCGCATTTTTTAAACTTTATGCTGATGCTATTGATTTTTTTATATTTTTGTCTTCAATACTTAAAAAAATAGAATTTAAAAAAATGAAAAAAGCATTAGTTATTATCGCACTTTCAGTTTTCGCAGTTTCTTGTAATAAAACAGCAGAGGTAAAGGAAGTAAAAACAGCTTACGTGGATACTTCGGTTTTAATGAAAGAATACACTGAGGCAAAAGATTTAGAGGCAAAGTACAAAGCTCAAGCGGAAGAAAAAGGTAGACAATTACAAGCTGAGATTTCACGTTTTAAACAAGACGCTGCTAATTTTCAAAGTCAAGCACAAGCAAACGGTCAAGCTTGGGCACAGCAAAGAGGAGCTGAATTGCAAAAAAGAGAGCAGCAATTAGGTTATGCACAACAAGCATTAGCTCAACAGTTACAACAAGAAAGTGGTGTTGAAATGGATTCTCTTGTTAGTGGAGTTAAGAAATTCATTAAAGATTACGGAAAGAAAAACGGTTACTCTTACATCTACGGAACAGGAGATGCTGCAACAATTTTGTATGCTGAAGAGAAATACGATATCACAAAAGAGATTATCAAAGCTTTAAATGATAAATACAAAGCAGAGCCAAAAGCAGATGCAAAACCAGCAACTGAAACAAAAGAAGGCGAAGCAAAAAAATAAAAACTACCAAACTAACTAAATTACTGAAAACCTAAATCCACTAAGATTTAGGTTTTTTCTTTTTATAAAAATGCGGTAATTTTATTTTTTTAATACAAGCCCAATGCAGAACGTTTCAGAAGCGGCAGCTTATACTTTACAATTCATCAATCAGACTCAAAAATCTATTTTCCTTACGGGAAAAGCAGGTACGGGAAAAACTACGCTTTTGCGCGAAATTATAGCGACAACACATAAAAATACTGTGGTTGTTGCACCAACCGGAATCGCAGCTTTGAATGCTGGAGGCGTAACAATTCATTCCATGTTTCAACTTCCGTTTTCTGCTTTTATTCCGTCATACGAAGCGAGTGCACAATTTACGGAAACGGTAAAGTTTGAAAACAAAGAATCACTTCGTCGCCATTTCAAAATGAATAACGTTAAGCGAAATGTGATTAAAAACATGGAGCTTCTGGTTATTGATGAAGTCAGTATGATGCGTGCCGATTTGTTGGACGCGGTCGATTTCATGATGCAGACGGTTCGAAGAAACACACAGCCTTTTGGCGGAGTTCAAGTTTTGTTTATTGGCGACTTACTTCAGTTGCCACCAGTTATTCGCGATGAAGAATGGCGAACGCTAAAAAACTATTACCGAGGAAAGTTTTTCTTCCATTCTCATGTTCTACAAACGTATCCGCCGATTTACATTGAATTGTCAAAAATCTATCGCCAAACAGACAATGCTTTTATTTCGGTTTTGAATAATTTGCGAAACAATCAGATTACTCCAGAAGACATAGCCATTCTAAATCAGTATGTTAAGCCAGATTTTGACTTCAAAGAGAACAAAGGTTATATAACACTTACCACGCATAATGCCAAAGCAGATTCTATCAACTCACAGTCTATCAATGATTTACATGGTAAAGAATATGTGTATACACCATTTGTGGTGGGAGATTTTCCAGAAAAGATATTTCCTGTCGAGGAAGAACTGAAATTAAAAGTTGGCGCACAGATCATGTTTGTCAAAAATGATTTGTCTTTTGAGAAAAGATATTTCAACGGAAAGATGGGTGTAATCAAATCGCTTTCTGACGAAGAAATCTTTGTTCACTTTCCAGAAGAGAACATGACGCTTGAAGTAGAAAAGTACGAATGGAAAAATATCCGCTACAAAGTCAACGAACAAACCAAAGATATCGAAGAAGAGGTTTTAGGAACTTTTGCGCATTATCCGATCAAGTTGGCTTGGGCGATTACAGTGCACAAAAGCCAGGGTTTAACTTTTGACAAAGCAGCGCTTGATGTATCGCAAGTTTTCCTGCCTGGGCAGGCCTATGTAGCACTTTCGCGTTTGCGTTCGTTAAACGGGCTTATTTTGCTTTCTCCGATACAGATGAATGGCATTTCGAACGATCAAGATGTGATGGATTACGCTTTGAACAGAGCAACAGAAGAAACTTTAGAAAAAGCGCTTCATTTCGAAACCAAAAATTTTATTCATAACTATTTGATAAACAGTTTTAATTGGGGAGAATTGGCGCAAGAATGGCGAAATCATCGTTTTAGTTATAACGAAAATGCAGCAGGTTCCGAAAAAACGAAACATGCGGTTTGGGCGCATAAACGTATGGAAATTATGGAGCAGCTTTTAGATCCTTCGCAGAAATTCATTTCGCAACTCAATAAAATTTTCATCAAAGAAACGGTCGATTTGTTTTTTGTAAAAGAAAGGGTAGATGCGGCATACGATTATTTCTTCAAACAAATGGACAAATTGGTCGATGATCTGATTTATAAAATGGCTGAAATTCAAAAATTTAAAAAAGTAAAAGAGTTCTATGAAGAACTTAATTTTTTGGAAGATCTTCAAACCAAAGCCGTTTTACGATTGATGAAAGCGAAGTTATTGATCGAAGTGGTTGTTGCCGGCGAAGAAATCAGTAAAGAAAAGCTGACTTCGCCAAATATTAAAAATTACAAAACGAACAAAGCGGAAAGGATAAGAGAAGAGCTGAAAACGACAAATACAGACATTTTTAGAACCGAAGAACCCGTTGTTCGATACAAATCAGCTAAGACAGAGAAAAACGAGCTTAAAACGGCTAAAAAAACGACAGTCGAAGAAACGTACGATTTGTGGATGGATAAAAATTCTATTGAAGATATTGCGAGAATGCGTAAATTGAATGTTCAAACTATTGAAGGACATTTGATAAGACTTATTCAGTCGAAGAAAATCGAAATTACCGATGTTCTTCCGTATGATAAAATTTTGGCCTTGCGTGAAGCGTTCCAGTTTTATCAAGAGGAATCTTTGAGTCCTTTGAAAGAAAAATATGGAGATGAATTTACTTGGGACGAATTGAAAATGTTCAAAGCGAGCATAAATTAATTTTTGGAGCGTCCTACGTGAAACACTGTTTTCTGTTTTTCAAAAATCTAATTTCTAACGCATTAAATCATTTTTGACATGAAAACATTTAAAATATTGCTAACAATTTTGGTTTTTAGTTCTTCGTTTCTAAATGCTCAAGATTTGAAACCAGAATATCAAAAGTTTATTTCGAAATTTATTTTGGAAGTGAAAACAGGCGATAAAGAAGCAATTGCAAAGCGAATAAAATTTCCGTTCAAGAGAGAATATCCAATTCCGTCAGTGAAAGATAAGGCCGATTTTGTAAAAAGATATAATCAAATTTTTGATAAAGTTCTGGTTGAAAAAATAACAAAATCGGATCCTGCAAAAGATTGGTCAGAAGTAGGATGGAGGGGAATTATGCTCAATCGAGGAGATATGTGGATCGATACAGATGGAAGAATCATCAGTATCAATCATCAATCTGATGAAGAACTGAAAATGAAAAATGAACTAATCGCAAAGCAGAAAAATGCAGTAAATAATTCACTTTCAAAATTTAAAAAACCTGTTGCAATTCTGGAAACATCTAAATTCAGAATTAGAATTGATGATTTAGGAAATGATAATTATCGTTACGCTTCATGGTCCATCAAACAGGAAATGACTGAAAATCCAGATCTTATAATAGAAAAAGGAGTTTTTGTTGCAGACGGAACAGGAGGAAATCATTATTTTGATTTTAAAAAAGGCAATTTCAAGTATAGATGTTATTTTATTGTTTTGGGTCAGAAAGATTCGCCACCTGCAGTGTTGACGGTTTATCAGTCCGGAAAAGAAATTCTATCGCAAGACGCAAAAATTGTTTCACGATAAACAAAAAGCCCGATTCGTTTAGAAATCGGGCTTTTATGTTAAATGGCGAAAATTGCTTTGTCAAGTTCTTGGTAATCTACTGTTTGTTTAGAATCATGGATTTAGTAGGTAATATTTGCGTCGCCAAAGTAGGACATACAATTCTATCTATTAAATCTTGCTATGGCGCCAAAAATAATTTCATCTGTTTATTGCCAGATGATGTTATTGTTGAAATGAAAACCTCTCCAGATTGTCCACAGGTGCTGTTTAGCAGAATAAAAAATAGAATGGTAAGCGTCTAATTTTTCATAGGTTCCATTTTTTAATCCTCAAGTATCAGTAATACTTGAGGATTTTATATATAGGCTATTGTTTTATCATCAAATATTTACCGCCTTTTATAATTGCTGGCTTTGGTTTTGGCTGGCCTTCCCTAACAGCCATTGGTCCCGTATACCAAATTTCTGCGATAATTGCAGATTTTCCATTGACAGTAGTTTTTCTTATATCAATTTCTCCTACTTGAGGAGAAGATATAATACCAAGACGTAACCTTTTTTCATCAGCTCTGCAGTCGTCACATCCTAATACAGTTCCTGTTAAAATTCTTGTGCCACTTATATTATTACTGTTGCTGGTCGAGGTTAATTTACTTAATGTATTCACTTTTTCAATTCCATTTTCAATCAACTGATATTCTCCAACAATTAAGTCTTCATAATAAGCGCCATTCATAGAAGTCTTTATATTTTTTTGCAGTTTTATTTTTAAGGATGTATTGCCATTGGTATACACGTAAGTGCCATCATACCCATTTAATACATTTTTTGTATCTTTATAGTATGCGCCTTTTATGCCGACAAATCCTTCTTTTGGTGCTGTTATGTCTAATATCTGACTTTGTCCCGAACAGCTATTTAAAAAAATAAAAAATACTGCTAAAAAATTAATATAGTTTTTCATAATCATTTTATTATTGTTAAGTACAAGGTACAAGATTTGCTTTTTTTGTAGTTGGATTAAGTTCTAATTTGCTCCATTTAGTCAATAATGGATCTGCTTTATAAATGGTTATGCCAAAAGAACCAAATTGTTTGAGAAAACTTTCTTCTAAGGCTCCTGCACTTTCATCATATAGTATTGCCTGTGCATCGTGAATTTTTTTAATTTTTTCATCGTCTGATTTATTATTTAAATTTGGATTATTCCAGACTGAATTTACCTTACTGTCTAATAACGCAAAATCGTTAACTTTTATAGAATAAGTATTTACATTCCCGGCTTTATCTTTGGCGACCATTATACAAAAAACATCTTCTTTTCTGCTTGGAGATGCATCATTATAAGCATTTCTTAAAAATTTTACATCTCCAAAAGAAAACATTGCATAGCCATTTTTTGGGTGAGAATGTGCTCCACCAATATATGAAGAGCCTGTTGATAATGGAACTGAAAATTCATCTAGTGATGATATCTGATTATACTCATACCTGTAAGTCCCATCTGGATTCATGAGTTTTTTTACTTCAACACCGTGTTCCAATCTATTGACAGAAGCCATTACTTTTCCCTTTAACCAATCAATACTAGGTTTCATATTTCCTGTTTTTGTAACGTCTATTAATGCTTTCATTTGTCCGCAAGGATCTGTTGAATTTCCATTTTGATCTTCTCCACCTTCAGAACCAGAACCTGTACCTGTACCATGATTGGTATAAGAACCAGCATCTGAGTAATTTGGATTAGTACCACCTGTGCCATTGTAAATAATACCTCCTCCTCCCGAAGGATTTTGATAATTATTGTTTACTACAACTTCTTTTAATTGTATACCTGTATCTGTAGTTCCTCCTCCATCTACATCACATTCTATTCCGGCAGGACAGGCGACTTGATTTGAAGGGGCTTTACCTGTAGTTTGTTTGTTTTTAAGGGCTAAGGTAAGAACACCATTTTCAATAAGTCTATTGTTTTCGAACTTAGCAGTTTTTACAAAACCCTTTTTTAAATCCCACCCTACTATATAGCCATTAAAAGAAGGACTATTAATTGATGAATTATCTGCATCTGGATATATTTCAAAGACCATCGCTTCGTAATTGTTTTCGGATAGTTTATAAATATACAATTTTTGTTCCCAAAGCTCTGTTTGATCTTTTTTTACTTCAATTATAGGAACTATAATTGTTTGTGTTCCATCTTTTGAATTTGTAATTTCTGCATCATTCCAATTGTAATTTAAGTCCTTAAGTAAAGCAAAATTTTCACCTTTTGCTTCATAGTTTTTAAACCATACTTTGGCAGATTGCATAATTTTAGCATCTGTCTGTCCTACATCATTGTCATCTTTTTGACACTTGATAGAAGTAGCAAGAATTAAAAAGACAATCATAAATCTTGCGGCATTCTTAATTTTTCTTCTCATATTTTGGCATTTAAAGGTTAATATTCTATGCAACTATTTAGGATTATAGATGCAATTATAATGATAAAATATAAGAAAAAGATTATTTTTATAGTTTTATTTGTTAAATAATGTAATATTTATTTTATAAATTTATTTGATTTAGATAAAATAATGCGAGAAGTCTAGGAAAGAAGTATAGGTATCTTACTAAATACTTTTGTTTTGATATTTTGATATCAATTGGAACTCATCAGTACGAATAAAAAAGGGAATTTTAAAGATGAATGTCATTTTACAATTTAGGCGATAATAATAGGCGCCTTAAATGTTATTAAAATATCAATTGGAAAAAGAAATTCTATCGCAAGACGCAAAAATTGTTTCACGATAAACAAAAGCCCGATTCGTTTAGAAATCGGGCTTTTGTATTAAATGGCAAGAAGTGCTTTTCAAGTTACTTTTTCTGAGTTATTTGTGTCAATTTTAATTTCTGCGGAGCAATATCGTTCTTCTATGTTTTTATCTTTTTTTTGAAGTTCTTGAGAAAATGAGGTTGTTGTGATTTTTGTTTGTCCAAAGATAACGAATAAGTCGGCAGGAATGTTTCGCGTGGAACTTGTAATGGTTGAAAGAAATATTCAGGCCAATTCCAAATTTGATTCAATCAGGAAAGGCAAAAAAAATCCTGCTCTTTCGAACAGGATTAAAAGTATTTTATAGGTTTTCTACCAGAATCCAAGCTTGTGGATTTTCACCTTTTTGTATTTCTTTTTGAGCTTGTTCAGCTTCTTTCATTGTAGCATAACTTCCGTACAAAACAGGAAATAAACCGTGTTTGTTTTCTTTGAGCATTCTAGCTTTGAAACCATCTTTAATTAGTTGGTTATAAGCTTTTCTAGCATTTTGTTCACTTCTAAACGCGCCTGCCATAATGTGATAAGGCATTGTTGGCTCTACAGTTTCGACAGCAGCAGAATCTACAGAAAGGGTTACAGCTGGAAGCGGACTTTTGATAAAGAAAGTTGCTTCTTGAATTTTGTTCTGTACTTTTTTCTGAACAGCTTGTTCTACAACAAGTGTTTGATTGTCAATTTGATTTTGGTACAAAGGATAACCAATGCTTCCTGTAATTCCAAGTCCTAAAACAAGAATTGCAGCATAACGTAAGAATCGATTTGAAGATTTGGTTTCTTCTTCATTTTCGTATAATAAAGTGGCATCTTTTTCTTTTGCTGCAATCTTTTCGATTTTTTTCTCGAAAACCTCTTTTTTCACCATCGGAGAAACAAAAGGACTTAATCCAAAAGAAGTCGCCAAATAATTGGTCTGATCGTTCGGTCTGAAAATTATATTGCTTTCTGAATTTAAGCGCAATTCTCCAATATTTTTTAAAAGGATTACGCCTCCTTCTTCCAAAGTTTTTTTCCAATTTAAAACCTCAAAAGCAATTGCGCTAACTGCAAAACCGTAAGATGTTTTCTCAGCTTGAGCAATATGATTTGCTAACAAACCGTCGTTATTTTTGATACGACTGTTGAAAGAAATGGTTTTCTTTGGAGGAAAAAACGAATTAGTGCTTTCATTCAGCTGCGCTGAGTGAGTTTCGGTTAAAAATGCACCAAATCCTGGAACCGTTACACACTGATAACGATACAATAACTGTGAGATATATACTTCGATTTTCATAGTAACAAAGTTATGCATCGCGTATAGTTATCAAAATTTTATTCACAATTTTTATTAACAATTCACAATTATTTTTATACAATTCGTTTTCAAATATTTAGCTCTTTAGTTTCTGTGTGTGAATTTCGTTTTAGAAAAATTAGATTATATTTTAACAAGAAATAACTTTGTTTTAATGATATTTGCGATTCAAAAAATCAAAATTATTTTTTCTATTTTACATAATGTTTTAAAAAGATGACCGATCAGGATTTATTTAGTTTACTTGCCTTGTTGAAAGTTGATGGAGTGGGTGATATTTTAGGCAAAAAACTGCTCCACTCTTTTGGATCGGCTTCAGACATTTTTAAAGCCAAAAATTCTCAGCTGGCGACCGTTGATGGTATTGGATCTGTTTTGTTGAAGAATTTGAAGGACAAAACAATATTTGAAAGGGCGGAGAAAGAATTATTGTTCATTAAAAACAATACTATTCAGGTTTCTTTTTTTCAAGATGAAAGCTATCCAGAAAGACTTAAACATTGTTTTGATGCTCCAATTTTGCTTTTTACAGCAGGAAACATAGATCTTAAAAACAGAAAAATAATTAGTATTGTTGGCACTCGACAAATCACTTCTTACGGAACCGATTTCTGCAAAAAGTTGATTGAAGAAATAGCTCCGTTAGATCCAGTAATTGTTAGCGGGTTTGCATACGGTGTTGATATTGTAGCGCATCAAGCGGCTATAGATTATAATTTGCAAACAATTGGTGTTTTGGCTCATGGCTTGAATCAAATTTATCCTCGAACGCATAAAAAATACATGGCAAAAATGGAGGAGAATGGTGGATTTATAACAGAGTTTTGGAGTGATTCAAATCCCGATAAAGAAAAATTTGTTCGTAGAAACCGTATTGTTGCTGGTATGACTGAAGCAACAATTGTAATTGAATCTGCCGATAGAGGAGGATCTTTGATTACTGCAAATATGGCAAATGAGTACAATCGTGATGTATTTGCTGTGCCAGGACGAGTAACAGATAAATACAGTCAAGGTTGTAATAATTTGATTAAAACTCAGAAAGCGAACGTACTGACAAGTGCGGCAGATTTAATTTATATGTTGAATTGGGATATTAAAGAAAAACCAAAAAATATTCAGAAGCAGCTTTTTGTTGAGTTGGAATCTGATGAACAGAAGGTTTACGATTTTCTACAAAAGGACGGAAAACAATTATTAGACATCATTGCAATTGAATGCGAAATTCCAATTTTTAAACTTTCTGGAATTCTCATAGAGATGGAATTAAAAGGAGTTATTAGGCCACTTCCTGGAAAACTTTTTGAGTCAATTTAACGCAGAAAATCTTATATTTATTTTTTTGTAAAATGTTTGTACAAACGATATAAAATATAAAGCAGTAATAAGCCGAAAACTATATTTAATATTTGAAATACATACG
>NZ_DHEI01000004.1:0-24931 GCF_002399805.1 Flavobacterium sp. UBA4854 | reverse complement strand
AAAGGTGGCGGAGGAAACGGAAACAATTAAGAAGCCAATACTTTTAACTAAATATTATTCGCAAATTGAGCTGGAGACACTCCAGTTCTTTTGCGAAATGATTTTGCAAAAGAAACTGCATTTTTAAATCCAACACTTTCTGCAATTGCCTGTGTAGAATATTTACGATACAAATGATTCGTAATCATCTGGTTAATAACATAATTAATTTTCAACTCATTAGAATACTCACTAAAAGATTTTCCAAATCTTTTATTTACTACATAAGACAAATAAGTGGTATTGGTTTTGATTTTTTTTGCCGCATAAGCAAGTGTAAAATCGGCATTTAGATATTCTAATTTCTCTTCTAAAGCCAATAATTTCTCTACGATTTTATTCTCTTTAGCTTCGTCAATACTCAAATTCGCATTTTCTTTTTTCAAAATAGCATCATCTGTTTCAGGAACTTCCACTATTTTTTCGAGAGCGACATTTTCTATTTCGACTTTTTCATGTTCCTTTTTCTCCAGATTAGCTTTGAACTCTTCAATTAAAGCGTTCATTTTCTTTTGAGCTCTATTTTTGTCTCTAATATTTTTGATAAGGAAAAAGACAATTCCAATTACCAGAATTACATAAAATACCTTTAAGGCTTTGTTCCAAAATACCTCATATTTATATTTCTCCTGAACATCAAGCATTTCTTGGCTTAAATCTGCGGTACCTAATTTATAGTTTACCTCTAATGCTTCTTCTCTCAGATTTCCTTCATATTTTTCATAAGAATCTAAGTATAATTTAGAGTGTTTATAAGCCAACTCTGGTTCATTTTTAATACTGTAAATTTTAGCCTGTAAATAGTTGGATCTAAAAAAGTTAATATCAACCGTTTTGTTCTTTTGGCTAATAGAGTCTACTTTCTTTAAAAAAATAAGAGCTCTATCATATTTTTTTATCGAATAATAAAGGTCTCCTAAATTAAACGCAGCAATTTTATATAGACTTTCATTTTCAACCTGTTTGGCATAAAAAGAGATATCATAATAAATTTTCTCGGCATTGGTATAATCCTTTTTAAATACATAAATATTACCCAAACTAAGTTTAGAAGTAATCTTATTGTCGATAAATTTATCTGAAAAAGCTATACTCTTCTTATAATAGTACTCTGCAGAATCTAGTAAATAAGTCTTTTCCCTATTTTTGGTATAATATCCTTCATAAGAATTCCCAAGATTGATATAGCTATTACTTTTTGCATTCTGAAACTGATCTTTATCGTACAAACTTTCGTTCTTGTCCAAAAACGCTTCATTCTGTCTTAAGATCTTTATTGACAGCTGATAATTGCCAACGCTCTCATTCAATAACGCAATATTTGCTTTAAATTTTACAATTTGTACAACATCATTTATCTTAGAAGAAAGCTTAACTCCCTCCTGGTAACTGCCAAGCGCTTTACCATAATTGGATCTCTTCCAATATGTAAGTCCTCTATAGTTACATAAATAGGCGTGCAGTTTTATTTTATCAGTAGACTCAGGAATTTTATTTAAATGCTTTAAAGCCTCTGCATACATTTTTTCAGACTGGACAGCATTTTCTTTTAGCTGATACAAATAAGAACCTGCCCCATAAGCAAAAGTCTTATGAGCCTCATTATCAGATTTAAGGACCTGATTAACATAAATCAAACCGTCATCATAATTTCCGTTTATACTAAAACGAATTTTATCCCGTAATTCTAAGTACTTTTGTTCTGTAAGCTCTCCATTGGTCTGAGCCGTTCCATTGCAAAATATTAGTAAGAAAAAGACAAAAGAGATTATCAGCCTCATTTAAATTGTTTTTGGAATTCAAAAATAGTCTATAAATTATCAATAAACTACAATTAATTTGCCAAATTCCTATTAATTTTATTTTTGCAATAAATAAATATAACATTTTAACACGTATTTGTTATATTTATATTGTGTAAATTTGTTTGCTAAAAATTATATAACATGAAACCAGACCTATTTCAATCTCCAGATTACTATAACTTAGATGATTTGTTAACAGAAGAACACAAATTAGTTCGTGAGTCTGCCCGTGCTTGGGTTAAAAGAGAAGTTTCTCCTATAATAGAAGAATATGCTCAAAAAGCAGAATTTCCAAAACAAATTATAAAAGGTCTTGGCGAAATTGGCGGTTTCGGTCCTTATATTCCGGTAGAATATGGAGGTGCTGGACTAGACCAGATATCTTATGGTTTGATTATGCAGGAAATCGAAAGAGGCGATTCTGGTGTAAGATCGACTTCTTCTGTACAGTCTTCTTTGGTAATGTATCCTATTTGGAAATACGGAAACGAAGAGCAACGAATGAAATATCTTCCAAAACTGGCAACAGGAGAATTTATTGGTTGTTTTGGTTTAACAGAACCAGATCACGGTTCTGATCCTGGAAGTATGATTACCAATTTTAAAGATATGGGCGATCATTATCTTTTAAATGGTGCCAAAATGTGGATTTCAAATGCACCTTTTGCAGATATCGCTATCGTTTGGGCTAAAAATGAAGAAGGCCGAATTCACGGTTTAATCGTAGAACGTGGCATGGAAGGTTTTACAACTCCAGAAACTCATAATAAATGGTCGCTTCGCGCATCTGCAACAGGAGAATTAATTTTTGACAATGTAAAAGTTCCTAAAGAAAACCTTTTACCAAACAAATCTGGTTTAGGCGCTCCGCTTGGCTGTTTAGATTCTGCTCGTTATGGAATTGCTTGGGGAGCAATTGGCGCAGCAATGGATTGTTACGATACTGCTTTAAGGTATTCTAAAGAGAGAATCCAGTTCGGAAAACCAATTGGAGGAACACAATTACAACAGAAAAAACTAGCAGAAATGATTACCGAAATCACAAAAGCACAATTATTAACTTGGCGTTTAGGTGTTTTAAGAAACGAAGGCAGAGCAACAACAGCACAAATTTCTATGGCAAAACGCAATAACGTAAACATGGCAATTACCATTGCACGCGAAGCAAGACAAATGCTTGGAGGTATGGGAATCACTGGAGAATACTCGATTATGCGTCATATGATGAACCTAGAAAGTGTAATCACTTATGAAGGAACTCATGATATACATTTATTGATTACTGGAATGGACGTAACCGGAATTCCTGCGTTTAAATAATTGATAATTATTAAAATATATACAAAATCAATCTAAAAAGCTTCTTCTTGACGAAGAAGCTTTTTATCTTTGCATCAAAATTTTTAAAATGAATATCGAAACGATAAACAAAAGCATACAATCACAAAAAGACCAACTATTAAACCATTCTTTATACAATAAGATTCAAAACATAGATGATTTACACAGCTTTCTAGAAACTCACGTTTTTGCTGTTTGGGATTTTATGTCGCTTTTAAAAGCATTACAAGCCAAACTTACTTGTACAACAACGCCTTGGTTTGCAACCAAAAATCCAGAAACTCGTTATTTAATTAATGAAATTGTTCTTGCAGAAGAAACTGACTTAACAATTGATGGAAGAAGACAAAGTCATTATGAAATGTACTTAGAAGCAATGGAAGCTTGTGGCGCTAATACAACTGGAGTTTTAAGCTTTTTATCAGAAGTACACTCTCTTCAGAATATATTTGTTGCTATCAAACAAAGTTCATTGCATCCAAACGTAAAATCATTCTTAGACTTTACTTTTAGAGTTATCGAAGAAGGAAAACCACACGAAATTGCTGCAGCATTTACTTTTGGGAGAGAAGATTTAATTCCGAGTATGTTTACTCAGATTTTAAAAAATTTCCAAAAAAACCTTCCAGATACAGATCTAACAAAATTGCTTTACTATTTTGAAAGACATATCGAATTAGATGCAGACGAACACGGACCAATGGCAATGCAAATGATTACAGAATTGTGCGAAGAAGATGCTCAAAAATGGAAAGAAGTTGAAGAAGTTTCAATTCTTGCCCTAGAAAGACGCATTGCACTTTGGAATGCCATCGAAGAAGAAATCGTGATGAAAACCGAAATGGTTTAAAATCCAAACCCATATATTTAACGTAACTATTTGTTTAAAGCGACTTCACAATCTTATTTAAACAAATTATGAAACCACATTTTAAACAAATAGTTACCATTATATTTTCAATATTTCTTTTGGGTTGCAACGCCGAAGAAAACTCCACTCCTACTGCTACAAATCCTCCAGTTGTAACTCCACCTAAAACACCAGAACCTCCAATTGCCAGCAAAGTAAATTATTTAGCTTTAGGCGACAGTTATACCATTGGTCAAAGCGTTTGTGCAACTTGCCGTTTTCCAGAACAACTTAAAACAAGTTTAGCCACAATGTATTCCAGCACCGTTTCACTCAAAATAATTGCAACAACAGGCTGGACAACATCCGATTTGATTTCAGCAATCAATTCCCAAAATTTGGACTCCAATTACGATTTAGTAACACTTTTAATTGGTGTCAACAATCAATATCAGCACAAAAATTTCTCTGTTTACGAAAAAGAATTTCCAGAATTGGTCAACAAAGCTATTATGCTTGCCAAAGGCGATAAAAAAAATGTTGTCGTCATTTCTATTCCAGACTACTCGTATACTCCATACGGACAAGCTCTTGTAGGAGATCAGAGCAACAAAATTTCAGCAGAAATCACACAATACAATAACTTTGCAGAGAACTATTGCAACACCAATCAAATTGCTTTTGTATCGATTACAGAAATCACTCGCGAAGGACTTAATAAGCCAAGTCTTGTTGCTTCAGATGGTTTACATCCTTCAGAAGCTGCTTATAAAATGTTTGTGGATAAAATGATGCCTAAAATCAAAATAGCACTGCAGGATTAATTAAATATTAGCGGGTAATTTCGAAATCTTTGATAACCTCTGCTTCAAAATATTCAATATAATCAACTATTATAGCACGAACTTTTTCTACATCTTGCAGATAAACATCCAAATTAAGTAAATTATATTCAGGCCAAGTGTGTATACAAATATGTGATTCTTTAAGACAATACGAAATCGTAAAGCTGTCGTTATCAAAGTCATGAACAACAGCTCCAACCTTCTCAAGTTCGTATTTTTCTAAAATGGAATTGGTAACCGCAACAAAACCGCCGCTGTTATTAAGCTTCAAAATTTTGTCAACATGTAAAGTAACCAGTTTATGTAATCCTGGCGAATAAGGAGGTAAATCCATCAAGTTATTTATATTACACAAAGGTCAAATATATAATATTTCTAGAATAAAATAATGCGAAAAACTGTATTTAAGTACAACTTTTTAGGACTATATATTTATGTTTTTTAATGTTTTAACATGCAGAAATATTGGTTTCATTTCAATAAAAAACTACTAATTTTGTAAAGAATATTTCTTCAAAATCTAGAAGCAGATTAAAAAACTATACAATCATGCAGGTTTTACCATCAAAAGAATTAACTCCATACATTAAGCATTATATTTTTTTAGATAATGCTGAAACTGCTGTTCAAAAATTCCGTTTATTTTCTGATGGTAATACTGGTTTTGTATTTTCTATTAAAAGCAGACTAATTTCTGAAATAACAGATGAAGCAAAAGAATATCTGCCTGCTTCATTTTTGTATGGACAGCTTAATAACTTTAAAGATCTTTATTCAGAAAATCAAATAACGCTTATAATTGTTGTTTTTCAACCTAACGGAATAAATCAGCTATTAGGAATTCCAGCAAGTGAATTTTATAATTCAATCATTCCTGTTGAAGATGTATTGGGAGAAAAAGCAATAGCACTTCAGGATAAATTATCAGAAAAAAATAATCAAGATCAAATTGAACTTTTAAATCATTTTTTCAGCTCGATGGTCATCGCAAAACCAACTTATAATCAATTGATAATAAACAATTCTTTGCATTTCATTACTTCTAGCAAAGGACATTTCTTTGTAAAACAATTGGTTGAATATACAGGTTTTACTGAAAGACATTTGGAAAGAAAATTTAAAGAATATGTTGGATTAAATCCTAAGAAATTTGGCAGTATTGTTAGGTTGCATCATTTTCTAAAACTGCTAAAAGACAAACCTTCTGACATCAATTTGACTTCAATTGGTTATGATGCTGGATTTTCAGATCAATCACATCTAATAAAAGAATTTAAAAAACATACCGGAATAACTCCTAGAGAATATTTGTATAGCTCCAAAAAACTAACCAATAATTTAATAGAAAGATCTTCGCTCCTTATGCACTAAATGTCGGTTTTGTACAATTTTTAAAATACGGCAGATATTATTTTTGATTCATATTTAATTATGCAATATGAAAAATCTAAAAATAGCCACAGCCCAGTTCGAAAATAAAAGTGGCGACAAAAACTATAACTTATCTGTAATCGAAAAACTTTCTCAGAAAGCATCTGCCGAAGGCTGCGATGTGATTTCGTTTCATGAATGTTCTATAACCGGATATACATTTGCAAGAAACTTATCAAAAGAACAAATGCTAGACTTGGCAGAATTGATTCCGAGTGGTGAAAGCATTTTAAAATTAATCGAAATTGCCAAAAACAATAACATCGTAATATTGGCCGGACTTTTTGAAAAAGATGAAAACGACAATCTATTCAAAGCGTATGTTTGCGTAGACAAAAATGGTTTAGTCGCAAAATACCGAAAACTGCATCCGTTTATAAATCCGCATTTAAAACCTGGAGATCGTTATTGTATTTTTGAAATCGAAGGCTGGAAATGCGGTATTTTAATTTGTTATGACAATAATATTATAGAGAATGTTCGCGCCACCAAACTTTTGGGCGCTGACATTATTTTTATGCCACATGTAACAATGTGTACACCCTCTACTCGACCGGGCGCTGGTTTTGTCGCACCGCAACTTTGGGAAAATCGGGAAGCCGATCCAACTTCGTTACGATTAGAGTTTGACGGAATGAAAGGTCGTGACTGGTTAATGAAATGGCTTCCGGCAAGGGCTTACGACAATGCAATTTATACCATCTTTTCGAACCCAATTGGTATGGACGACGATCAATTAAAAAACGGCTGTTCTATGATTATTGATCCTTTTGGAGATATTATAGCCGAATGCCGCACTTTTGATGATTCTTTTGCAACGGCACTAATTACTCCCGAAAAATGCAATCTTGCAGGAGGAAGTCGTTATATAAAAGCTAGAAGACCAGAATTATACAGAGATATTATTGGTCAAAATCACGAATCGGAACAAAATGTTGTCTGGCTGAACTCTGATAAAAAAAGCATAAATTAAGTATTTCACCTCTCCAAAGCTTTTGAAAAATTTATCTTTGAAGATTCATTAATCGACAGAATAAAGCTTAATAATGGAATTTTTTAAAACTACAAACGAAGATATCGATGCTGTTTTTGATATTTACAATCAAGCGACATCATATCAAAAAACAGTAAACAACAAAAGCTGGAGAGGTTTTGAAAGAGCATTAATAGAAAAAGAAATTGCCGAGAATCGTCATTTTATAATCAAAGAAGGAAACGAAGTCGCCTGTACATTTGTACTTACTTTTAACGATTTAATTATCTGGAAAGAAGCTAGTAAAGATCCTGCAATTTACTTACATCGTATTGCTACAAACCCAAAGTTTAGAGGACAGTCGTACGTTAAAAAAATCATCGAATGGGTTAAGGAATATGCCAAAGAGAACAATAAAGAATATATTAGACTTGATACTCATAGCGGAAACGAAAGAATAAATAAATATTACACCAGCTGTGGTTTTGAATACAAAGGAATAAGCACAATCGAATGGACAAACGAATTACCTGAACATTATAAAGAAGGTTCTTTTAGCTTGTTTGAAATTAAGCTTTAGATTTTAATTAATCATCTGAAAAACTGCATTTTTGCATATATATTGAAAGCTGTATCTTACAAAAAAAGCCTGTTTTTTACCCAAATATTATTTTTCTTTTGTGTCCGTAAGTCCCTCCATATCGCCCAGCAGTTGCAGTAAGTCCTATTGCACCTGTACTTTCTATCCAGTGTTTTACCGAAAGCACAAAATTATTACTACCCGCTTCATTTTTAATTATACCGAATTCGGTATAATTAAAATCTGGATTGTACAATGCTTCCCATTCTCCAAGATATTCAATTGTGCTTTTAAGGCTCAGCCATTTTATAATTACAACTTCTTGCAATTGACTACGTGCCATATCGGTTAAAGAAATATATTCTTCCTCTCCTTTTTTTGATAAGATAGTAATTTGAGTTCCTTCGACATTAATACTTTTTCCTTTTCCCATTCTTTTTTAATAAAATCATTTATACTCCTCCAAGCTTAATAATTACGACTTAATAGATTTAACACATTATAGAAAGTTAATAAAAAAACCTCGAAATATACATTTCGAGGTTTGGTATTATTTTTAGTTAAAAACTCGCAGAAAGGAAGGGATTCGAACCCTCGATACAGTTACCCATATACTAGCTTTCCAGGCTAGCTCCTTAAACCACTCGGACACCTTTCTATTTTGGTCTGCAAATAACACAAAAAAATCTGACTTTACAAAGGTAAAATCCAAGTTACTTTTAGATGCTTTTTTTAAATTCTTCCATAAACAGTTTTACTGCTTTTTTCTGATAGCCGCCCATTGTCAGCATGTACGAATCTCTTTTTGTGGAAACTCCCGTAATTTGAATGGCTTGTAAGTTATCCCAATCTTTTAGAGCCATTTCGGCTACGATTGTTGCCCAATCGCTGTTTTCTACCATTTGCAGTAATGCGTGAATTGATTGCAGTTCTATCGAAATTTTAGGTTTCATATTAAACTTCTTAAACAACTCTTCGACATATTCTCTCGAATTAGAACCTTTCCCTGGCAATATCAACGGAATCTCTTCTATTTTCTTAAAAGCAATTTTGTCTAAATCTGCCAAGGCATGATTTTTAGAAACTACCATAACCATATTTGAAGTAAACAAAGGCACTTTCTGAATCGGCATTTCAATTTCATGCGATGAAATAACGAATACTAAATCCAATTCGTTGTCAATCAGTTTTTGCTCTAAAACTTCTGTTGTTCCATACTCTACAATAATTTTGAGATTTTGGTATTTTTTAGCAAAAGCATTTACAACAGGCAGAATCAATAACCCAAAAATATACGTCACGCCAATGCGTAATTCGCCGCCAATCATTTCGTTTAAATCTTCAATGGCCTGTTTTCCGTTTTCTACATTCTCTACTACTTTTTTAGCATGAATTAAAAAAACCGAACCAGCTTCTGTCAATTGCACTTTTTTACCAATTCGCTTAAACAAAGGCAAGCCGAGTTCTTCTTCGAGTTTTTTAATTTGTTGTGAAAGTCCCGATTGGGTTACAAAACACAATTCTGCAGCTTTGGTAAAGTGCAAAACCTCAGCTGTTTTAATAAAATATTGCAGTTGATAGATTTCCATATTGATAAGTTTTATTACTTATTATCAGTAAAATTATTAATTTTTCTAATGAAATCATAATCCCGACCTTTGTATTAAATATTTAGAGTCATGTTTAAAGCCTTAAAATCAAAAAATTTCAAATTATTTTTCTACGGTCAGTCCGTATCTGTTATCGGAACTTGGATGCAAAAAACAGCGGTAAGCTGGATGGTTTATAGCATAACAGGATCTGTTTTTTTATTAGGTTTAGCGACTTTCTTAAGCATGATTCCGTCTTTATTTCTAGCACCTCTTGCAGGAAGCATTATTGGCCGTTATGATAGACACCGTGCCATGATGGTTTTGCAATCTTTGGCGATGCTTCAAGCTGGAGCTTTGGCTTTGCTTATTTATCTTAAAATTTACAATATCAATTTTATTTTAGCTTTGAGTTTAATTCAAGGAATTATCAATGCTTTTGATATGACTTGCCGTCAAACCATGATGATTGATATTGTCGACAATAAAGAAGATCTTCCAAATGCTGTGGCGCTTAACTCTACTTTGAACAACTTTGCACGTATTGCAGGTCCTGCGCTTGCCGGAATTATTTTGCACCAATATGGAGAAGATATCTGTTTTATTGGAAATTTCGTGAGTTATGTTCCCGTCTTGATTTCATTAATGATGATGAAAATCACTCCACATATTAAAGCCGAAAACAAGCTGAATATGATGGACGATTTAATGGAAGGTTTAGATTATGTTAAAAAAGAAACCGAAATGGCCAGAATGCTTTTGATGTTAACTTGCAGTAGTTTATTTGTTATTTCTTTTAATACTTTGATGCCTGTTTTTGCAAAAGATATTTTTAATGGAAATGCCCAAACTTTTAGCTGGTTCGAAAGTGCTGCCGGAATTGGTTCTGTTTTATCTGCCATTTATTTGGCCAATCTAAAATCTGCTGAAAACATGAGCAAATTAATGATTTCAGCAAGTTTACTTCTTGGTTTTAGCGTAATTATTTTAGCCGTTTCAAGCAGTATAACAATTGCCTTAATCTGTATGACTTTAAGCGGAATCGGAATGATGGGACAAACTTCTTCTATCAACATTTATATTCAGACTCATAGTGCTGTCAATATGCGTTCAAGAAGCATTAGCTACTACATGATGGCATATCAGGGAATGATTCCTGTAGGAAGTTTAATTATCGGTTATGTTTCTCACTTTTTAGGCGTAAGAGCTACAGTTGCTATTCAGGGAATTATTTGTATTATTTCTGTAATTGTTTATGTGTATTATAAAAAACACAAAGCAATTGACGATTTGGAAACTTGTCCGGTTGAGTATAGAAATTCCAAGTTTTAAAAGTTCAAAAAAGAAATTTCAAATTCCAATTACACACAATCTTGTCATTTCGCGAGAAACTCGACAAAGGTTGGCTTATTGGAACGGAGTTACTTGTGGAGATTTCTCCTTCGTCGAAATGACAAACTGAACGTTTAATCCATTAAAAACAAACCCGACAGGTTTTAAAACCTGTCGGGTTTCGCTATCTTAACGTTGCCGAGTTTCTTGTGTGATCCTTCCTTCGTCAGGATGACAAACTGCGCGGTTAAGCGGAATTTTCAATAAAAAAATCCCAAATTCCAACCTTATTTTGGAATTTGGGATTTTTAATATTGTAATTTAAACTTTAAGATATTTCTCCGCGAAGAGCAGTTTCAAAAATATCTTTAAATTCATTTTCTGGAATATCATGTCCAAGCAAATACATCAATTTGGTAATTGCTGCTTCTGTAGTAATGTCTTTTCCTGAGATCACTCCAAGTGATTTTAGGGCTGTACTGGTTTCGTATTGTCCCATATTCACACTTCCTCCAGAACATTGTGTTACGTTTACGATATACATTCCAGATTTGATGGCTTTTTCAATTAAATTTAAAAACCAATCTTCGGTTGGTGCGTTTCCTGAACCGTAAGTTTCCAGAATAATTCCTCTTAAACCTTTTGTTGCAAGGATTGAAGCCAAAACAATTTCGCTCATTCCTGGGAACATTTTTATGATGGCAACATGATTGTCTAAGTTTTTATGAACGATCAGATTGGCATCTTTATTTACTGGAAGAAATAAATGTCTGTTTAGTTTTAAATGAACCCCAGATTCTACCAATTCAGGGTAATTTGGTGCTGTAAAAGCTCTAAAATGCTCCGCATTTACTTTAGAAGTTCTGTTTCCTCGGTATAATTTGTATTCAAAATACAAGCAAACTTCGGTAATAACTGGCTTTCCGTTTTCTTGAAGAGATGCAATCTGAATTGCTGTAATCAAGTTTTCTTTTGCATCTGTACGCAAATCTCCAATTGGCAATTGCGACCCTGTAAACACTACTGGTTTTGCCAAATTTTCCAACATAAAACTCAATGCTGATGCAGAATACGACATTGTATCTGATCCGTGAAGGACAACAAATCCGTCGTAAGCGTTGTAATTTTCCTCGATAATGGTGGCAATTCTGGTCCACATTTCGGGATTCATATTCGAAGAGTCAATTGGATGTTCGAATGAAATTGATTCTATTTCGCAGTCCAATTGCTTAATTTCTGGAATTTTCTGAATTAATTTACCAAAATTAAAGGCTTTTAGCGCTCCAGTTTCAAAATCTTTGCTCATACCGATGGTTCCTCCGGTATAAATCAATAATATTTTTGCTTTAGATGACATCTTGGTATTTTAATTTGTTGACAACAGGATTGGCATACATTGCTAAAAATCCTTGTCTTGTCACAGGATTATCGCTTCCGATTCTCATTTCTAAACGACGCTCAAAAAGCTGTTTTTCACTCTCTTTATACTTATGAGCGAATTTGTTTGTTTCGTTTAAAATATCGTACGCAATAAAGTTAGTTGGCCATAATTGGTAGTTTTTCAAAATCACATCATCGATAGTTTGTGCCAAAGCCTGAACTTGCTTGTTTGCATTGTCATTTTCGGCCACAATCTGATCGATTTCTGTATCTAGAACATCGCCAACAGAAATATGTATTCTTTTTTTAGTTCCCATGATACCACTTATGATGGTCATGAAATCTTCATTTTTATCTTTTACGTAAACTTCGTTGTTTGCTTCTGCCATTAATTGTGGCATTTTAAGAACATCTGTCGGATCATATTCGTACGAAATAGAAACTGGAACAATTTTCAATTTCTTGAAATAATCCATTAAATTAGGTTCATCAGAACCCATTCCTATCATTTTTAAAACTCCTGGATTGGTTTCGTCGTTTCCATCTTTTGTTCTTCCTTCTCTTTGTGCAATCCAAACCGAACGATTTTCGCGAAGCAATAATTGTCCCATATATTCAGACAATAATTTTGAACTTTGCAGCATTTCACGAGGCGTCAGTCCTCTTAAAACCAAAAAGTTTCTATTTAATTTTGCTAAAGTTGCCAAGAAAGCTTTCTTTACCAAATTGTCACCAATTGCCGAAGCTGTCATTACTAAACCGTGTTCAAATAAACAAACGTTTAATAATGTGGTATCCAAAAGAATATCTCTATGATTTGAGATAAACAAATAAGAAGTATTGGGTTCTAGTTTTTCAAAACCTGAAGTTGTTAAACCTTCTGAGCTTTTTTCTAAAACTTTTTGAATTGTATTATAAATAAAGTTGCATTGAAAATCACGAATAGAATGTGTTTTCTTCAATTGTTCCTTCCAAACCTCATCTTCTACATCCGGAAAAGTAAAGTTCATCATGGTTTTCATCATCGGATGATTGACAACACCATGAAGTGCTTCATTTATTTCGGAATCATAAAACGGTCGAATGGCATCAAATCTCTGCATTATTTATTTGGGTTTAAGTGGGCAAAAGAACAAAAAAAAAATTAAAGTTTTGTAAGGTCTGGGTTAAATCCCAAAAACGTCCTTTGAATTTTGAGTCGTAATCTTGGCAATTTCTTCTGCAGAAACTCCATAAATGTCGCTTAACTTAGCAATAACGTTGACTAAATAACTACTTTCATTTCTTTTTCCTCTATACGGAATTGGTGCTAAATATGGAGAATCTGTCTCCAAAACGATGTGCTTTAAATCGATTTGGTTCAAAAACTGATCGATTTTTCCGTTTTTAAACGTTACAACACCGCCAATTCCTAATTTCATTTTGTAAGAAATCGCACGCTCTGCTTGTTCTAAAGTTCCGGAAAAACAATGAAAAATCCCAAATAAATCTTCAGATTTTTCTTCTTCTAATACTTCGAAAATTTCATCAAAGGCTTCTCTGCAATGAATTACGATTGGCAATTTGTATTGTTTTGCCAACTGAATTTGTCTTTTAAAAGCAATTTGCTGTTCTTTTAAATGCGTTTTATCCCAATACAAATCGATTCCGATTTCGCCAACTGCATAGAATTTTCTTTTGGACAGTTCGTTTTCAACATGTGCCAATTCTTCTAGATAATTATCTTTCACATAAGTGGGATGCAAACCCATCATTAGAAATATATTTTCTGGATAATTTTTCTCTAAATCGTACATAGATTGTGTGGCTGCAGCATCAATCGCGGGAATAAAAAAACGTGTAACTCCTGCATCAATGGCGCGCTGAATCATGGCATCGCGATCCTGATCAAATTCTTCAGAATATAAATGGGTATGGGTATCGGTAATAATTGGTGTTGAATTCAAGACTATAATTTTAAAACGCCAAAATTACGACAATATTAAAAGAATAGCAATTCGGTGTTATTTGGCAGGCGAATGAAACGGATTCACTTTCGTGAAAATGCTGCTCTAAACGGATTTTTCTCTTTTTATGACCCTTTTAAAAAAGAAAAACCTTTGTCAAGACTTAGAACTTTGACAAAGGCCAGAACAATAATCACCTAATTTTTGTTATTCTGAAGAACAAAGGGCCTCACAAGAAGCTTCGAAAAGAAAACCCCCATTTTTTCTCTCGATCAGCTAGTGCGACCCCTCGTTCTTCAGTATGACAAACGAGGTTTTATTTACCTGTTTCAACATATAGCAAAGCCCGTTCCAAAACTTCGTCTTTGCCTTGCTGAATACCTAAAATTGTTGGTTTTATTTCAATATCGGGTACAATTCCTACACGCTGCGTTTCTCTGCCATCAGGATAATAAACGCCAACTCCAGTATATCTTGTATGAAATGTTGCAAAATCAAGCTCAGTCACATTTCCATCTGCTCCCGCAGTCTGACTTCCTATTATTGTGGTATTACCTGCAGTTTGAAAACACATTGCTGTCCATTCTGCTTGACTCATCGATTCTTCGTTAAGCAAAACAATAACTTTTCCTTTATAATTATCTTTGTTTTCAGAACCGCATGTTGATCCTTTTGTCCATTTAAATTTTCCTGGATAACTAAAGTCTGGATGAGTGTAAATCGCAAATTTTTCTTCGTGAGCATTTAAAAAATTAGCAATCTCATAATACGTTCCATTCGGATAATTTCGCATATCAAAAACTATTGCTTTTGTCGATTTGAGCGCTTCAATCATATCGGGAATGTTTTTAGGTTTAATAACACCCATGTCTACATATCCAATATTATTATCTAAGAGTTTAAATCTTTCCTTTTTCTTTTGAGCTCCTTTTTTAAATTCATTTCTATGAGAATCGTGATAATTATACCATTTCATTGATTTTGAAATAAGCTTGCCATCTTTTAAAAACTCAATTTCAACATTATCTGAATAGCCCGTTAAAATTTTCCTCACGGCTTTATTTAGAAATACAGGTTCATTTGAGGCTGTACATAAATCTCTATATTCTGAAGTAAGTTCAGCAATTGTCTTATTATTTACTTTTGTAATTACATCTCCGACCTTTATATCATCAGCTTGAGCCAAACTGTCTGCCAGTATTTCGGTAATTACCATCTTATTATCAATTATTTTACAGTCAGCTGGAAAAAATCTTCTGCTTTCATCAAAAATACTATTCTTATAAAGAGCAAACTCAACGTGACTATCGTTTAGTTTTGTCGATACTTTTCTAATCACTTTGTAAAAATCGTCTTCGCCCTTTGCATTAAGAACAGCTGGAATAGACTCATTTAAAGTCAAATCCCATTTTTGATCCATTATATATTTGTATGGAAAAAAATATTCTACTAAATTCCAATACATAAAAAACCATAAAACTCTTGAGTTCCTATCTTCATAGTTTAGCTTAAAATAGTTTCCATTTTTTAAAGGATTGTATCCAGGTCCGATTTCTTCATCAGTTTGGAATCTATTTTCTTCAATAAATTTTAATTTCTTCGAAAGCTTTTTAGAGAACAACTTATTATTAAACCAACTCAGATCAAAATTCTTATCAAAAAACTTAACGTCTTTTGGTATTGCAATTGGTGCGATTTCTTCTACTGCGCCCAAATCATCAATCCAATTTTCTAAGATTAATGAAAACTCTTCTTTCGTTTGTGCTTTATCTATTAAAGGCAGTTTTTCTAAAAGCTGTTTATCCCAATCTGTCTGTCCGTTAGCAACCTTTGGATGATAATATTTCAAGAATCCCCAAACTTTACAAGTCGCGGCCAACTTTTCAGTCTCAGTAATTTTATTGAAACTAAAAATGGTTTGCGAACAAACAAGTAAAAATAGTAGGGCAACTTTTTTCATTTTGGGTTTAAATAGCTTGGTTAAATTGTTTTTGGGTTAATTCTTAAAAAAGAAAATCGAATTTAGAACTAAAATTCCAAATTCGATTGAGGTTTTCCGTAAAGAGATAAAATTTTTCTTAATAATTAAAAATTATTCCAATTCTTCCAAAAGTTGTTCTACATCATCATAGTCTTCGTAGTCTTGCGAAATGGTCTGTAAAATGGCTTTACATTCGTTATATTTTCCTTGTTTTAGCTTCGACAACGCCAGATTCCATTTTGCTTTTTCTTTATAAACAGAATTTCCAGCTTCTAATTCTTTAAAAATCGTTTCCGCTTTTACGTATTTGTCAACTTGCAATAATGAAACTGCATAAAAGTATTTTATTTCGTCTGAATTGTTTTCTTTCAAAATCATTTCAAAAATCGGAATAGCGGTTTCATATCTTTTCCCGTTGAAATTATTCTCAGCTTGTTTTAAAATTGCTTCAGATACTCCTCTTTCTGTAAAATAAGCACTTTCTGGGTGGTTGTAATCATCAAAATTTGGATAATGTTTATAATCAAAGAAAAACAATCCAAACATAATGATTATCGATGCTGCAACGGCAAAATACCAAGGCTTAAGCGAAGCCACTTTATTTTTCTTTTTATTGAAATATTTATCCGAAATTTTAGTCAGGTTTTCTTCAAAAACTTCGCGCTGTTGTTCTATTCCGAATTTATTTTCCAGCTGAAAATGTATTTCTTTGAAACTTTCAAACTCCGAAGCCAATTCGGAATCCTCAGATAACTGTTTCTCAAAATTGTTTTTTTCATCAACGGTCAGTTCGCCTTGAAGATATTGGTCAAATAATATATAGCGTTCTTCGTTCATGATTAATTGTTTTTTAAAGAGTTAAAATTTTTCGCTTCCTGAATCCACTGCGTCAGCTGTCCTACACACAACGATTTCTTTTTTCGGACATAACCATATGTCACATTGAGTTTTTGAGCCACTTCTTCCATTGATTTTAGAGAAAAGCTGAGCTTCAGAACTTCTTGGCATTTCTCTCCCAGTTTCTGAAACATCGAATCAAAAAGCTTCTGTTTTTCATCAAATTCTTCGGCTTGTGCAACCAATTCGTGAGCAGATTCATTGATAGATACCACATTCTCATAAATTGTTACCCCTTTATTGGCAGAATTTTTCAGTTCGTTAAGCCACTTTCTTTTGCATAACAAGAAAAAGTAAGCATCAAACGGACAGGTTAATTGAAGTTTACCGGCTTTCGCCTGATTAAAAAGCAAAATCATGATTTCCTGAATCACATCCTGTGCTTGGTCTTTATCTCCGGAGTTATTGGTAATAAACTGAACGACTTTGGGCGCAAATTTTTTATATATCATTTCAATTACTACCGAATCATTTGCAGCAAGTCCGTCGATATATTTTTGATCAGGATGAATTCTATTTAGATCCATAAAAAAACATTTTACAGCTAATTTAAAAAAAGAATCTTAGAAATTTTTAAAAATACGAGGTAACAATATTACAATCAATTGTATATATCTAAATAAAAGTCTTTTAAAAACCTTTAAAAAATTAAAAGAAATGGAAAGTTACCAATTTATTACTGAAAAAAACTTAGATCGATTTTACGAAATAATCGCAGCCAAAACTCGCAACGGTTTTGTAATTACAGAACAAAATGAGAAACTGCCTTATGTGGTTTTGTCTAAAGAAAAGAAAGCCATCAATCATACTTTTCATTTATTCTTAAGCATTATCACTTTAGGTTTCTGGTTAATTGTTTGGATTTATCTTATTCTAAAATTCTCTCGCAAAAAAGACATTTTGGTTGCTGTTGACGAAGACGGAAATCTTTTTGAAGACAAATGCATTTCTATCTAAGGGGTAACAAATTTTAAAGTCAGCTTATATAGCAGTATAAAGGCCTTCAAAAATATTTTTTCAAACCAAGGGTAACAAAATCAAACCCAAATTGATTTAAGATTGAAATTAATTAACCAAATCTGAAAATCCTCTGAAAAGATTCAGAACAGATTTATAAAAAACTAGAAATTATGAAAACAAATTTTAAAAAAATCGGACTTTTAATATTGGCAATGACAACTTTCGCCAGCTGTGATAATAGTGATGGAGAAGATATTAAACTTTCGCCACCAACTTCGGCAGCATTTAAAAGCATCAGCGAAAAAGGCGTAAAAAGAAACACGCAAAATTTTACCATAACAGCAGGAACTGGAGCTGTAACCCTAACTTCTGCAAATGGTGTAAAGCTTACTATTAACGGAGATTGCTTAACCAAAAATGGAAATCCCGTAACAGGACAAGTTGATATAGAATACATTGAACTTTTTGACAAAGGAAATATGCTGGTAACCAATAAACCAACTATGGGACTTACAGCAGACGGAAAGAAAAATCTTTTAATTTCTGGAGGAGAATTCTTCATCAAAGCAACTCAGGGGGGAGTCGAATTACAAACTTCATGCAGTATGAACATGATTGTTCCGACGGCATTGACAAATGGTCTTGATAATTTAATGACTTTATGGACTGGAGTTATTGATGAAGATGGCGAATTGGCCTGGAGAGAAGCAAAAGCAAATGCTGACGGAACCGGCGGAAAAGGTGGCGTACAAGGCGAAGGAAACAATTATTATGTAACTTTTGGAAACTTTGGATGGACAAACGTAGACCGTTTTTACAGCGATCCAAGACCAAAAACAACTCTTTTGGTAGATGTGCCAGATGGATACAATAATACAAACAGCGCTGTTTATCTTTCTTATGATGGAGAAGGCATAAATGCTCTAGCCAAACTGGATACTTTTACCGCTCAAGGATTATTTAGCGAGCATTACGGACAGATTCCGATTGGATTAGCTTGCCACATCATTTTTGCAACAGAAGATAATGGTAACTGGCGTTATGCGATAAAAGGAGTGACAATTTCTGCCAATGCGGTTTACGAATTTAATTTATCTGAAACAACAGTCGGTACCGAAGCTCAACTGATTGCAGCAATTAATGCCATACAGTAGCTTACAAATGCTTTTTTTAAGAAAAAGTGGTGATTTGCTCATCACTTTTTTTTACATTTAATCTTGTTTGAGATTTCATTCAGAAATTTTTAAACCTCAAAACTATCTAGTTATGAAACCACAACTGTCTATTTTCTTTATTCTATTTTCTATTCTCGCAATAGGACAAACCAAAGTGAAAGACACCATAACGCGAAGAGCTAATATAGTTTTTATCCAAAACGGAAATCAGGTTTCTTTTAAACCTGAAACACCGCCTTTGATTCCGATTGCAGGTGCTCCAAAACCAAGTTATTCTTATTTATGGGAATTGGGAGACGGACATTACAGTAAAGAAGCCGAACCTAAACATGTTTATAAAAACAAAGGCACTTATACCACAAGACTTGCTGTAACCAATAATTACGATAACGGAAAACCTCCAGCAACTCGCCCTAAAAAAGTAGCGGTAAATGACATTACTGACACCAATTATAAAGACATTGCTTCTATTGCCGACCAAAACGGTTTTGCAATTATTAAAAACTGTGATCCTATTCCAGAACAGGAAATGGTAGTCGTTGTGAGTTATCAAAATCTGGAAAATTATGTTTCAAACGGAAAGCTTTATTTGTTTTATAATGAAAAGCAATTCAAACACAATAATTTCGAGTTAAGCGATTTTAGAACTTATGCGGGCGAACGTGAAGTAAAAGAAAACTTAGTCGCTGCGGTTGATGATTTAAATGATTCGAATACTTTTCTGGCTTCCGTCGAAGGGAATTTCAAAACCAAAAAATACCGAAATACCACAACCGAAGAAGATTTAGATGCTTCTCTTTTAGATGCCAATAAAACGTATCATAATGTTTCGATTTTAGAATTTGATGATGCAAATCCTGGAGAAACCCGAAATGTTTTTTATACTTTCAAAACTACTCCCGAAATGATTAAGGATACGAGCGCAACGGTTACGATGCGTGGTATTTTTGTGCCGAATAGAAGTTATAAAAACCATAAAGTGAAAAATCTGGAAATGGAAATCGTGACTTCTCACGATCCAAACAAAATGGGTTCTAACGGAAGTTTTATGAATTACAGATTAGTACGTTTTAAAAGAGTAAATTTTAAAACTCGTTTTCAAAATAATGGTGAAGGTCCAGCAAGAAAAATTCGTTTGGAAACCGATATTCCGGAGATGTTTGACAAAAAAACTTTTCAGATTGAAAGTATGTATCCCGAATGTCCAATTTGCCCAAAAGGAGAAGAACCAACTGTTAGCTGTCTCGATACGATCATCAAACAAAAACAAATTATTTTCACCTTCAAAAATATTTATCTGCCAGGAAGCGAACAGAAAAATGTACAGGAAAAGGATTCTACAAAAGGTTTTGTAAAATACTCTATGAAGTTTGGCGAAGATTTTCATAAAGTAAAAACCAAAAGCCGAACTGCTATTATTTTTGATAAAAACGAACCTATAATTACCAATTATGCTACTACCCGATTCTTGCCCGGAATTTCGATTGGCGCAAAAGCGGGTTATAATTTTTATCCCGACTTAGATAAATCGACCAGTTATTTTGTGGGCGCGACACTTTCGCCTTTTAAATCGTATCGCTTTTATTGGCAGGTAGAATGGGAAAATGCTTTAAACAAATACAACAGTGCTGTAAATGTCTCCGAAGAGTTTAATACAAATGCCAACGGAACACGGCAATTGGTGCGGACCACAACTGCAACCGAAAATAAAAATATCAATTGGGAAATTCCTGTTTTAATTCGCTACAACATCAATAATTATATCGGAGTTGGAGCAGGAATTCAGGCAAATGTCCATGTTTATTCAGAACAAAATCAAACGATCATAGTCGATACCTACGAAGGCGAAAAAGGAAATTCTTTAATCAGTTCGACAACGAATTCAAATACCATAAAGAACAATTTTACAGATGTCAAAGCTGGACTTTTATTTGATTTAACAGCGGGTTTTGCCAGAATAGGACCAAGTTTAGGCGCTCGTTATGTGATTAATTTTGAACAGAATTTTAATTATTTTCAGGTTTATGGAATTTGGAAGTTTTAGTTTTTTACCATATAAGTGATGTAAGTTCATATTAAAATAACTTGATAAAGTTTTAATATATTTATGAAAATGAGGTAAAGAATTGAAAACTTATATTAACTTAATGATCATCAAAATTATGCTCAACAATATAATATGAACTTACATCACTTATATAGTTTTATTTTCTTTTTCCTGAGTCTGAATGTTTTCNNAAAGAATTGAAAACTTATATTAACTTAATGATCATCAAAATTATGCTCAACAATATAATATGAACTTACATCACTTATATAGTTTTATTTTCTTTTTCCTGAGTCTGAATGTTTTCGGACAAAGTCAGGAAGATAAAATATATAATGCTGTGGATAGTTTTACCGCAAATCCTTCCGTGGAAGCGTTACAAAATTTAAGAAGTATCGAAACTGATTTTTGGAAAAGTGCCAAACTTAAAACCAAAGAAGAATTACTGGCAATTGTAATTTTAAATTGCAATAAAGCGTATTATGAAAATCAGTTTGGACAGACTTTAGATGCTATTAAAAGCTATGAAAAAGCGTGGATGATTTACCAGAAAAACAAATTAAAAAATTACGATATTACCGAATTCTGCCTGAAGCCTTTAGGCAATTTGTACACGATTTTAGGCGATTATAAAAATGCCGAAAACACTATTAAACAATATTATTTTATTGCCAACGAAGAGAAGAATGAAAAGCAGAAAATTGCGGCCATTCTTAATTTATCAAACGTTTATCAAAATTCAGGAAAAGTCCAAGAGGCTATTGAAATAATTGAAAAAACACTTCGTTCAGAAAAAATAACCTCTTCTCAAAAAGGACTTTTATTAAACAATCTAGGCGCAAATTATCTCTTAAGAAATATCAATGAAGATTTTACTGAGGCTGAAAATGCTTTTTTAAGAGCGATTCCATTACTAAAAAAAGATAAGGCACTTTCAGAAAATTTATATAATACTTACATTAATCTTTATAGAATAAAACTCAACTTTAATTTAAAAGATGCTACTCTATATTTTGCAAAAGCGCAAGCCATTTTTGAAAATTTACCTCAACAGGAACCTAGAAAAAAAGCACAATTTTATCTAGAAAAAGCCTTTTTATTATTGAAACAAAATAGTTTTGAAGAGGCGCAAAATGAACTTACGACTGTTTATAAAACATTATTGCCAAATTATCAAAGCCAGAAAAATATCCTTCCTAATGAAAATTCGCTTTATGCCGAAACTGTTCTACTCGATGCTTTAGATTTACAGGCAGAACTTTATCTATCTCAAAATGAACCGAAAAACGCATTAAAAAGCTATGCTCTTTCTTTCTATATTGAAGAATTATTTCAGTCACTTTTAATCTACGAAGATTCTAAAATTATAATTCAAATTAGAAATCGAAACCGAACAGAAAAGTGTCTTGATATTTATAAATCTCTTTTTGGCAGCGAAAAAAAACAAAGTTATATTGAAGATGCTTTTAAACTTGCAGAAAAGACAAAATCTGTAGTTTTAAAAGATCATTTGAAAAAGGTTGAATTACTTTCGAGAGAAGAAAAATTGATTTTGCAGCAGATGCAAAACTGGAACACTATTATTTTGAAAGAACAGCAAAAACAAGAACTTGCAGATATTTCAAAAATAAATGAAGCCATTCAGAAACAGAATAAATTAATGTTGCTGCTAAAATCAAATGAAGAAAAAAATAACAAAAAAAATCAAACTTCATTCGACTTGCAAAAGCTTTATACCAAACTTGATAAAGATGATGCTGTACTGTATGAATATTTTATGGGTTATAAAGCAATTCATCTATTTGTCGTTCAAAACAACAAAATTCAATTAAAATCAATTTGTATTGGTCATATATGCAGTGAACCGATAATAAGATTTATAAGTTTTTTTGATAATCCCGAGAGTATTGTAAGCAATGTTGGAAACTATCAAAAAACAGCATTTTTTACTCATAAAAAACTTCTTTTACCTCTAAAATCGGATTCTAAAAATCTCATTATTATTCCTGATGGGCTGTTAAACTTCTTACCTTTTGAAGCTTTAATAACAAAGGAATCTAAAACGACAAATTTTGCCAAAATGCATTATTTACTGAATGATTTTGACATTTCGTATAATAATTCTGCCGAATTGTATTTGAATGCGAATACGCTTTCAAGTGGCAAAAGAAATATTCTAGGTCTTTTTCCTGTTTTCGGAAAAACCAATTACGAACTTCCTTTTTCAAAAAATGAGTTGCAATCTATAAAACACAATTTTGACGGACAGTTTTTTGAAAATGAAAATGCCACTTTTTTAAACTTTAAAAATAATGTTACAGGAAAATCAATTATTCATCTGAGCACACACGCCTCTTCGGGAGATTTTGAAATTCCGGCAAGCATTAAATTTTACGATCAGGAAATCCTGTTTTCTGAATTGTATAATTTACAGCTCAGTCCAGATTTGGTGGTTCTGAGCGCCTGCGAAACAGGAATTGGAAAACTCTATAAAGGCGAAGGCGCCATGAGCATTGCCAGAGGTTTTCAGTTTGCGGGAGCGCAAAATCTATTGTTTTCTCTTTGGAATGTAAACGATTATACGACTTCTGTTTTCATGGATTATTTTTATAAAGATCTCAAACATAATTCTTCTTTTGCACATGCAGCTGCAAATGCAAAAAGGAAGTTTTTGAAAGATGAAAATATTCCCAATGCAAAGAAATCTCCTTATTACTGGAGTGCTTTTGTATATTATGGCACTCTTGAAAAACCCGAAACGCAAACCAATTATATCTTCTACATCATTAGTTTTTTGGGTTTAATTGGCTTATTTTTGGGTTTCAATCATTACAGGAATGGAAAATCTTCACGAAATTCTCAAAAAAGAGAATTATAAAAAAATAAAATTCAAAATCACTAAAACACAGCATTTGCAGATAAAAGCCAAAATTAATGGCATTTCTGGCAATTTCATTTTAGATACGGGAGCATCCAATACTTGCGTGGGTTTTGAGTCTATTGAACGTTTTGAACTTTCTGCCAAAAACTCTAAAACAAAAGCTTCTGGAGCGGGAGGAACTGGAATGACAACACAGATTTCATCTCAAAATAAATTGCAGTTAGGAAGCTGGAAAAACAAAGATTTTAGCATTGTAATTTTTGATCTTTCGCATGTAAACGAAGCTTTAGAATCGTACAAAGCAAAATCTGTACACGGCATTATTGGCGCTGATGTTTTGCTGGAAGGAAAAGCAATTATTGATTATTTTAATCATTATTTGTATTTAAAATAATGATATTCCAAATAATAAAAAAGTCTTCATTTTACTGAAGACTTTTTTATTTTATATTATTTCTTGATTCTCAATTTCTATTTTTGGAGCAGCATGTTTTTTCAATGAAAAATAAGCAACAATTGTACTCAGCAGCATTAAAACTCCTCCCAAAATAAAAGGTGCTCCTGCAAATTTAAACGGCGCATCATCATGAGTGAAGAAGTAAAATGTATTGGCCATCATTGGCGGACCAATAATCGAAGAAGCACTCATTAAGCTGGTTAAAGTTCCTTGAATTTCTCCTTGTTCGCTTGGTTCGACTTTACTTGCTACGACAGATTGCAATGCTGGGCCTGCAATTCCGCCAAGACAATACGGAATTAGAAAGACAAACATCATCCAGCTTTCTGTTGCAAAAGCAAACAATAGCATTCCGATGGTATATAAAGCTAAACCAATGTAAATACTTTTCTCATTTCCTATTTTCGGATTAATATAACGCA
>NZ_DHEI01000002.1:27526-35709 GCF_002399805.1 Flavobacterium sp. UBA4854 | reverse complement strand
GTCGCCAAATCTACAATTTCAAATTCTGGATCATGTGTTATAAATTCTCTAATCAATGCAGCATGACCAGCACCTACTAAAACCATTATTTTATTATCTGTGCTTTCCGTTAATTTCTGAATTAAAGAATACATATATAAGTTTCTTTTGTACCAATTTGAAACTAAAGACGCTCCTGTAAAATCATCTGGATTTCCAGCTCTATTTGCTACTTCCAAATACCATTGTATATTTTTATTTTCGGTTTCTTTTTTATTGTAATGTAGCATGAGTTCTTGTAACGAGCTTTTTGTTATTCTTTCATTATGATCTTTTTCATTCCTTTTTTTCCACTCGTTATTTCTTTTCAATAAATCCTGTTGGTTTGCTTTTTCCATTGACATCAGTAAACTGTCATATGGAAAAGAAGTGTAGAGATTCATTCCGTATAATTTTTTATGATTCAGTTTTTTAGCTGTGCGTAGTGCCAGTTGTGTTATCTCGTTTTTGTTAGTTTTAAAAAGACTGTCGGTGTTTTTATTGTAAAACTTATCTAAATCGGATTGTTCGTTAAATTCCCATTCTACAAATATTTTATCGGGACCAAATTTTTTGATTTTGTCACTCATTATTTCGAGTTCCTTTTGGCTCTTCTCAGACAAGATATCAAAACTGTTTAGTTGAGCAACATCAAGGCCAGGATTGGCGTAATGAAATGTTCCAACCAATAAAATCTGTTTTTTCTTAGTTTGAGCAGAAGTTAAGTTTAATGTAATAATTGTTAGTAATAAAATGATTTTGTGCATGACGTTTTGTTTTTAAATTCATGACAAATGTATTCTGTCTTTTGCCCTCTAGTTTTTGTTTTTGATGAACATAGGATTTCATTTTATAAACACATGAAATTAGCAGTGTAATAATTTCGTGTAACGTTTTTGATAGTTCATCCCTAAAAACGCATGTTTTAAATAAATCTAATTTTCTATTTATGGCTTAATTGTATTTTTGAGCTAATTATCAAAAAACTATGAAATCAAGAATCCCTTTTTACTATCACATTGTTTTTTTCTTTTTATTATTTCTAACGTACATTTTCTGGGATATTGGACTTAATGATAAAAAAGTAGAAATTGTAATCAAAGGAATATGTTATGGAATTACGCCAACTCATTTGTTAGCAATATTTTGTATTTATATTCTCAACTTTTACTATTTCTGCGAATGGTTTTTAAACAAGAAGAAATTACTTTTTTACATCCTGACAATTCCAGTTTCGCTATTGCTTTTTGCGGCTGTTCGTTATTTTTTGCAAGAAGTCGTTATGTATAATATTACCGGAATGCACAATTATTATGAAGAAGCTAGAGAAATAGGTTATTACATAAAAGATAATTTTTTCTTTGGATTGCCGGCTGTTTTTTTAAGTGCTTTGACATTTTTATTTTGGCAATTTCAAACCGCTCAGCATCAAAATCAAGAATTGCTTTTAGAGAATAAAAAAGCTGAATTTCAAATGCTGAAAGCGCAAGTTAGTCCGCATTTTTTATTCAATACATTGAATTCCTTTTACAGTCAATTGGTTTTGAAAGAAGATGAAATGGCCAATGATATTTTGGTTCTTTCTGATTTACTTCGATATGTTATTACAGAAACAGATAAAGATGAAGCGATACTTTCAAAAGAAATTCAGTTTATTCAAAACTACATTCATTTACAGAAAAAACGATTTGAAGATCTGTTATATTTAGATTTTTCTATTGAGGGAGAATATTCAAATGAAAGAATTCTTTCGTCAGCTTTAATTCACTTTGTAGAGAATGTTTTTAAACACGGAAAACTGAATAATGAAAATGAAAAAGCTGTTATTCTAATCAAAATAAAAGAGGATTTTTTAGAGATTTCAACTTTCAATTATAATGTGAATGGAGAGAATTATTCGTCAACTGGAATTGGTTATGAAAATCTGACCAAAAGATTAGAATATATGTACAAGAATCAATTTATTCTTGAAAAAACAGAAGAAAATAATACCTTTAAAACTTACTTAAAAATACCGCTAAAGAAATAATTTATGGCTTTTAAATGCATTATTGTAGATGATGAACCGCCTGCAACGCGAATATTGGAAAATTACATCGGAAAAGTAAATTTTCTAGAGAAAGTTGGCGTCTTTAATGATTCGTTAAAAGCATTAGAATTTCTAAACTCGCAATCTGTCGATGTGATTTTTCTAGATATTCAAATGCCTCAATTGACAGGATTGCAGCTTTCTAGAATTATTTCGAAAAATATTAAAGTCATTTTTACGACAGCTTATCCCGATTTTGCTTTAGAAGGTTTTGAGCTGAATGCAGTTGATTATTTATTAAAACCAATTGCGTTTGAACGATTTTATCAAGCCGTTTCTAAACTAAATTCTGAATCCAAAATAGAACTTTCGAGTACAAGTAATAGTAGTGCGCCAGATTTTTTATTTATAAAAACAGATGGAAAAAATAAATTTCAGAAAGTTTTTTTGAATGATGTTTTATACGTAGAAAGTTTACAGAATTATGTTTGCATTCATACAGTAAAGCAGCAGATTATTACACATTCGTCATTAAAAAATGTTGTTGAATCATTGCCAGAAAAGGATTTTATTCAAATACATAAATCGTATGTTGTTTCTTTAAAACATATCGAATCGACAGATAATTTTTCTGTTTTCGTAAACGGAAAAGAGTTGCCAATTGGGGCAACATATAAAGATGCTTTTTTCGATGAAATTGATCAAAATAAAATATAAATCGATTTATTCGGTTTTTACTACTTCGAGACTTAGTTCTGCTTCTTCAAGTTTAAAAACCGCATTATTTTTTTCAATTTTTGGAGTTATTCCCATTATTGAATAATGATCTTTAGCTGTGCCGATTCTAATTAAATTTTTTTTCTCTTCAAAACCCCATTTTTGATTTTGCAACATTTGCACAAACATTGGAGTAAGTGGCGTTTTCTGTTTTGGAATGAAATTAAAATTTTGATTTTTTTGGAATGAAAATATTGAATTTGTAAAGGTTTGAGAGAGTTGAGTCATTTCTTTACTATTCGATTTTACTATTACATTTTTTACTTTCCAGTTTCCAACTATTTGGTCTTTGATGGATGTTTGACCTTTTGCATTTAGAAATAAAAAGAAAGTGATGCTTAAAAGTAAATATTTCATGATAGATTGATCTTTGTTTAATTTGCATTAAAAATATAAAAAAATCCATTCTTTAAAGAATGGATTTTTATGTTGTAAAGATATATTAAAAAGACATCTTTAATTTTATTTGTTGGCGTTTACAAAAGCGCTAAGATTTTTTCTTATTGCCGTTTTTGAATACCACTTTTTCTACAACAGATGGTTTTCCGTTTCCTTTTGGGAATGATTTCTTTTTAGGTTTTCCAGCTGATGAACCTGATTTTGATGAACTTTGATCGCCTCTGTATTTTTCTGAATCTTTTGGAGCAGCTTTAAATTCTGGTCTTTCTTTAGAAGTTTCCTTTTTTGGAATTTCAGCTTTATGCTTTGCTAAAACATCATTCGGATTTTTAGGATTTTCTTTAGTGCCTCTTAAATGAATTACTAATCCGTTTAAGAAGTTTCTCAAAACCTGATCGCCGCATTCCATATAGTTTGGATGATCTTCTGCTCTAAAAAAAGCGCCCAATTCTGACTTTGAAATTCTAAAATCTACTAATTCTAAAATTTCAATTATTTGGTCATCACGGAGCATCAAAGCCACGCGAAGTTTTTTAAGTATATCGTTATTTGTCATTGTTTATTTTTTGCAAAGGTACGGTTTAAAAACATTCGGACTATTTATTTTTTTTTTTTTGCCACGAATTGCACGAATTTATATTAATTTTTATTTGCCACAGATTAAAAAGATTTTAATGATTTTTTTAGCAATTTATAAATCCTCATAATCTTTTTAATCTGTAGCAAAAAGCATAAAAATTAATTCGTGGAAATTAGCGTAATTCGTGGTGAACTTTTTTATTTATAATTTATAACCTGAATTAATTTATCTAAATCTTCCTTTAAATGATTTGCTGTAATAACAATTCGATTTAATGGTTCGGCTTCTTTAGTGTATCTGAAACTAGCAATAATGATTTTTTCTCGTTTTAGTTTTTCTACTAATTCATTGGACAATAAATATATCAATGGATAGTTTTTGTCAAATTTTATATCATTTGGTTGAACTAAAATCGAATCAATATAATTTAGATTCTCCTTTAATTTTTGATGTTGCTTTTTATAAATTTCCGAAGCATCAGAAAGTGTTTGCACAAAAGCAGGATTCATTCCCGCAGCGCTTGTAAAAGTTTCGATTTCTTTTATTTCTTTGATGAAATTAGAATCTGAAGCAATTACACCGCCTGTTAATCCGAAAGCTTTTCCTAGAGACGAAACCAATATTTTTCTTTTAATCGGAAGATCAATTGAAGAATAAATTCCAGAACCATTTTCGCCAATAATTCCCAACGAATGAGATTCATCAATGACCAATGTAATTTCCTTTTGATTTGAAATCTCATTTAAGAAAGATAAATCAATTGGTCTGGTTTGAAATGATGGAACTCCATCTGTTAAAATCGTTATTTTTTCTGGTTTGGAATCTAATAAATTAGTATTCAATTTTTCATTTATAAATACAGGAAGACTGTTTTCAATCTGAATAGCGGAATGAATTTCATTTAAATGATAAAAACAATCCGTTTGCTTTTTCAGTTTTTCTAAAACCAGTTTTCCGGCTAGCATTCCCGAAGAAACTGTAACAGTGCTTTCTGAGCCAATGTGAGATGCTAAAAACCTTTCGCCCGCATCATAAGCGGTTAATTGAATATTTGCAGTCCTAGAACTTCCATAAGTTGTTCCCCATTTTAAAATGTTCTGAACGACTAAATCTTGAAATTTTTGGTTTGTTGGAAGACCTAAATAAGCTGTTCCTCCAAAATACAAATATTGCGTTTGGTCAATTTCAATGATTCTATCTGGAAATTTTTCGACTATCATTTTACAGTAATGTTACTCCCGTTCCGTTAAGATTGGAGTAATTAATAATTCCGTCTTCAATTGTTACGCCAGTCGCAATATCCTCAGCCAAAAGCAATGCGCCATCCATATCTACATAATCCAATTGCGGAAGCAAATGCGCAATTGCAGAAATCCCGACAGTAGATTCGGTCATGCAGCCAACCATAGTTCTTAAGCCTAATTTTTTAGCTTCTTCAATCATACGTTTTCCAGGAGTTAAACCGCCACATTTTACCAGTTTTACATTCACTCCATGAAAATGATTGAAACATTTTGCTACATCTTCTTCAATAATACAGCTTTCGTCAGCAATTACCGGAAGTACAGAATGTTTGAATACTTCTTTATGTCCTTCCCAATTATCAGCTTTCATGGGCTGTTCTAAGAATTCAACACCTAATTTTTTTAGTTCTACAGCATTATTTATAGTTTCTTCAACTGTCCATCCGCAGTTGGCATCAATTCTAAAAATAGCGTTTGTATGTTTTCTAAGTTCTTTTACAATCGCAATATCTTCCTTTGTACCTAGTTTGATTTTATAAATTGGCCAAGGCAGTTCTTGCATTTTAAAAACCATTTTTTCAATTGTGTCAATTCCGATCGTGTAATCGGTTAACGGATTATGATCGGTTTTGTAGTTCCATAATTCGTATAGTTTTTTGCCTTTTTTACGAGCATACAAATCATTATACGCCAAATCTAAAGCGCATAAAGCAAACATATCTTCTTTTAAATACGGATGAATTTTTGACCAAAATGCCTCTGGCGTTTCGTTTTCGGTATTTTCAATAATCGATCTTATTTTTTCCAAATCGGAAATCATCATCGGAACCGTAATATGATAATACGGATTTGAGGTAGCTTCTCCAAAACCAGAAAAACCATCGCTTTGCAATTCTACAATTAATGATGGCTGTACGTCAATAGATTCTCTCGAAATAGTGAAAGTGTGTTTTAGTTTGAGATTGTATTCTCTTAAAATAAGTTTCATTTTTATAGGAGTATTTTTTTATTTTTATTTAATAGCCCAGCCAAAGTAGCGCTTCAACAAAATGATCTCGCCACAGTTTTTCGTTATGTTCTCCACCTTTTACAATTTTAGTTTTATCAAGATGAAGACAATAACAGCGTTTAGAATCTAGTAAACGTTTCATTTTGGTTAAATCTTTTACCATATCGTCACTTTCTTTATCGCCGCACAAAAAATAGATTTTAGTCTTGATTTTAGACTGTTTTTCTGTAAAAGCATAAATATCGTTAGAAAACCAAAATGAGGGAGAAAAAACGCCTGCCTTGCCAAAAACATCAGGATATTTTAAAGCGCCATAATACGAAACCAATCCGCCAAGTGAACTTCCAAAAAGAATAGTGTTTTTAGCTTTTGTTTTGGTTCTATAATTTTTGTCGATATGTGGTTTTAATGTTTTTACAATAAAATCTAAATAATTATCGGCATTTCCTCCGCCATATTTTTCATTTTTGAACGGAGTAAGTTCGTCGATTCGTTTTTCGTTTCCATGCTCAATTGCTACTACAATTACAGGAGCTTTTAAACTATCTAACTTTTCATCTATATTCCATTCTCCCGCAAAAGAAGTTTTGGCATCAAACAGATTCTGAGCATCGTGCATGTAAACAACACTGTATTTTTTTTGAATGTCTTTGGAGTAATTTTCAGGAAGATAAATCCAGATCTTCTTTGTGGTATTCAGTTGAGGAGCTTCAATTGTAAAAGTAGAAATATTTTTTGAAACGGTGCTTTGAGCTTTTCCAATAAAAGTAAATAGAAGTAAAACTGCCAAGAAAATCCTCTTCATTATCTGTGTTTTGTATTTTTATTTAAAAGCAATATTTTAGCTAAAAATAAGAAATTGATGAATACAGAAGCAGAAAAAAGAAGTTTACTTTTAGAAATGATTATGTTCGCCACTGTAGACGGACATTTACACAAACGTGAGCTTGAATTTTTAAGACTTGTAGCTTTAGAATTGAATATTAGTGAAGAAGAATTTCAAGATTTATTTCATCAAGAACACAAAACTATTCCGATAAAATCTGAATTACAACGTATTAATCAGTTTTACAGATTGGCTTTATTAATGCATATCGACGGCGTTTTGCACGAAAAAGAATTTAAAGCTATTCAGCAGATTGCATTAGAAATGGGTTTAAACCTTTCAGCAGTAAAACGTGTTTTGGAAATGATGAAAAAATCTCCCAATACAGTAATTAATCCAATTGTATTGTTGGAGATTTTTCAGGAACAGCATAATTAAGGCAACTGTTCCTGTAGTTTTTTAATTTCGTCACGAAGTTTAGCTGCTTGCAAGAAATCTAATTCTTTTGCAGCTTTCTCCATTGTTTTACGTTTTTCGCGAATCATTTTCTCCAATTCAGCTTTAGAAAGATAAGCCGTTTCTGGCTCAGCAGCCACAGGGATCGGATGTCCTAACTCATATTCAACCAATGGATTTTTGGTAAACGCACTTTCGATTTTTTTATTTAAAGCCTGTGGAGTTATATTGTTTTCTACGTTGAAATTAATCTGTTTGGTTCTTCTATAATTGGTTTCGTCAATTGTTCGCTGCATACTTGCCGTAATTTTATCAGCATACATAATCGCTTTACCATTTAAGTTTCTCGCCGCACGACCAATAGTTTGTGTTAAAGATCTATGGTTACGCAAGAAACCTTCTTTGTCGGCATCTAAAATCGCTACAAGAGAAACCTCTGGTAAATCTAGACCTTCACGAAGTAAGTTTACACCAATTAAAACATCAAAAATACCTTTTCGCAAATCTTGCATGATTTCGATACGCTCTAAAGTATCTACCTCAGAATGTATATAACGGCATCGAATGTTGACTTTTGTTAAGTATTTGGCCAATTCTTCGGCCATTCTTTTAGTTAAAGTCGTAACGAGAACCCTTTCGTCTAATTCGCAGCGAATCTGAATTTCTTCAATCAAATCATCAATCTGATTTAAACTTGGGCGAACTTCAATTTCAGGATCTAATAATCCAGTCGGACGAATAATCTGCTCGACATAAATACCATCCGATTTTTGCAATTCATAATCAGCGGGAGTTGCAGAAACGTAAATTACTTGATTTTGCAACGCTTCAAATTCTTCAAATTT
>NZ_DHEI01000002.1:20160-27342 GCF_002399805.1 Flavobacterium sp. UBA4854 | reverse complement strand
CCACCATACATGGCATGAACTTGCGAAACGGTTACGTGACTTTCGTCAACAACCATTAAATAGTCGCTTGGAAAATAATCTAATAGACAGAAAGGTCTTGTTCCAGCTTCACGTCCGTCAAGGTAGCGAGAGTAATTTTCAATTCCAGAACAATAACCCAATTCGCGAATCATTTCTAAATCGAAATTGGTTCTCTCTTCCAAACGTTTCGCTTCAAGATGTTTTCCAATTTCTTTAAAATAATCAACTTGTTTCACTAAATCCTGCTGAATCTGCCAAATAGCGCCTTGCAAAACTTCTGGAGAAGTGACAAACATGTTAGCAGGATAAATGGTTAAGCGTTGAAATTTTTCTATTACCTGAGAAGTAGTCGCATCAAATGATTCTATTTCTTCAATTTCATCTCCAAAAAAATGAATTCTGTACGCATCGTCAGCATAACTCGGATAAACTTCGACAGTGTCTCCTTTAATTCTGAAAGTTCCTGGATTAAAATCTGCTTCAGTTCTGGCGTATAAACTCTGAACTAAACTATGCAATAATTTGGTTCTCGAAATAACCTGATCTCTTTTAATTTCAATTACGTTTTTCTGAAATTCGACAGGATTTCCAATACCATAAAGGCAAGAAACCGATGCCACAACCAAAACGTCACGTCTTCCTGAAAGCAGAGAAGAAGTGGTGCTCAAACGCATTTTTTCTAATTCTTCATTGATAGATAAATCTTTCTCAATAAAAACTCCCGTTACAGGCATAAAAGCTTCTGGCTGATAGTAGTCGTAATAGGAAACGAAGTACTCAACAGCATTATTCGGGAAGAATTGTTTGAACTCTGAATACAATTGCGCGGCCAAAGTTTTATTGTGCGCCAAAACTAAAGTTGGTCTTTGCACTTCCTGAATTACATTGGCAACGGTAAACGTTTTTCCCGAGCCTGTAACTCCCAATAAAGTTTGGTATTTATCTCCGTCGACCACACCTTGAGCCAATTTTTGAATGGCTTGAGGCTGATCTCCTTTTGGACTATATTCTGAAAAAACTTGAAATTTCATTTATTTGAGCTGAAAATTTTATTTTGTAAAGATACGAAGTTTGAATGCTAATCTAAAAAATTAATAATCGCATCATTAATGACTTTAGGTTGATCGATGGTTAGAAAATGTCCGGCATCATTTACTATTTTGGTTTTACAGTTGGGCAAATGCTTCTGCGCTATTTCCAGACTTTCTTCTGAATTAATAACGTCTTTGTCACCAATTAAAACCAAAACAGAATTGTTGATTGATTCTAATTCTTTATTTGAAAAAGGCATCATTTTAAGCATGCTGGAGTTTGATTTTGCATATTTATTGGCCAAGTAAAACTGTCTTTTATAAATACGGCTTATGTTTTCTGGATGAGTTGAAAAAGTTGATAATGTTTTGCTGAATTTCTTTTCGCTTGGAAAAAGTTTTAGCATCAATGCCGAAGTTGTTTTTCTGACTTTATCTATAAATTTAAAGGTTTGCGCGGGACTCAATAAAACAATTTTATCTATAGAATTTGGTTTTTGAATCGCTAATAATGTTGCAATCCATCCGCCTCGAGAAGCGCCGATGAGGTCGAATTTCTTTAATTTATAATGATCGAAAATTTCGTTGTAGTAAACAACAATATCGTCTGATGAAAGCGGTTTTGCAGTTAGATTGGATTTATTAGGTTCCATGATAAAATCGATCGCGTAGATGCGATGATTTTTGGCTAAAACTTTAATGTTTGGATACCACATGGTAGAACTGGCGTCCATTCCGTGAAGTAAAACCAGACTTTTTCCATTTTTTGGACCTGCAATTACAACATGAGCGGTTCCAAAACTAGTTTTTACATCTTCTTCAGTATAAGGAATGTTCCAAAGTTTTAAAGCTTTGTCGTAAGCAGATTGGTATTTTAGTTCTTCGCTTTGGGTTTTAAAAACATAGTCTTCATATTTTGCTTTTTTTGAAGCGCAACTTGTGACTAAAAGCAGTATTATAGCTAATCGGGAATATAATTTTAACATGGTAATAAAATTCAATTTTCAGCTTAAAGTTACGAGTAGAGTAGGCGAAAAATGTATCAGAATTTTATTTTAAACTATCATAATTTTAAGATTTATCATTTTTAGAAGTCAGATAATAAATCTGTACAAACGCTAAAATGGCATTCGGAATAATTACCGGCCAAAGCCATTGATTGAAATCTCTGTAGTCGTTTAAAAAGATGCCGTAGATTACAAAACAGATACAGCCAAACATATTAATGAACCGGATTGCTCTAAGATTTTTGAGTAGAAAGCCTCCAACAATAAATACAGATGCGAGATAACCAATATATTCAGCCATAATCTTGATTTTAAATAGTTTGCATACAATAAATGTAGCAAAAGTAAACTGTAAAATCAAGATTTTGGTATTGGAAATGAGTGTATTAAAAGAAACTTTTCTGAGAATTTGGGTTTTCAAAAAAACTCCAAGCCACAATTCGGCTGTTTTTTTGTCCTTGCGACATTTCGATTGTTTTGACAGAAACGGCATTTACTTTCTTTAAAGTTTTATAAATCGAAGGAAGATTTTCTTTTTTGGAAACTAAAGTCGTGAACCATAAAACTTGCGATGGATATTTCGCACTTTCGTAGATCATTTGTGTAATGAATCCGATTTCTCCACCGTTACACCATAATTCTGCATTTTGTCCTCCAAAGTTTAAAACCGGATTTGTATTTCTTTTTTCTTTCGGATTTAAATTGGAAACCTTTCTGGAAGTGCTTTTATTGGCTTCTTCGGCAGAGGCATGAAAAGGCGGATTACACATTGTAAATGTAAAACGATCTTCGGGCGTAATGATGTTTTTGAAAAGAAATCGAGGTTCTGTTTGCTGCTGTAAACTTATAGAATCAATTAAATTTGGATTGGCTTCAATAATTTTGGCGCAATTTTCAATTGATTTCTGGTCAATATCTGTTCCTACAAAACTCCAATTGTAAATCGCATTTCCTAATATCGGATAGATTAAATTGGAGCCCGTTCCGATGTCTAGTCCTAAAACATGCGAAGTTTCTGGAATTTGATTATTGTTGCTTTCGGCCAATAAATCTGCGATGTAATGAATATAATCTGCACGTCCAGGAATTGGCGGACAAAGATAATTTTTAGGAATATCCCAATTCTCAATATTATAATACGTTTTAAGTAAAGCGCTGTTTAATGTTTTTACTGCAGCAGGATTGCTGAAATCGATGGTTTCGATTCCGTATTTGTTTACAGCAATAAAAGCTTTCAATTCTGGGCAATTTGAAATTAGTTTTTCAAAATCATATCGATTTCGATGAAGATTTCTTGGGTGTAAATTGCTTTTTTCGGAATTGTTGTTTGTTTTCATTTTCATTGATTTCGAGAACAAAGATAGATATTCCTTTTTTTAAGAAAGCTCCAGAGAAGCTTAATATTTATAGCTAGATAATTAATATTAAAAAAAAGCTCCAGCGGAGCGACATATGTGTAGTGTGTCGCCTCGCTGAGGCTTAAATGAGAGTGCGATATTTTGATATATAAATATTTCGTCCCGCTGTGACTTTTTATTCATTACTATTTCTAATCAAAACATTCCATTAAAAGAAGATCACCTTCACTATGTGTAATGGTTACAATGCCATCTTTTTCGACAGAATTACTGCTTCCGGTTCTGTAGCCCATTGTTAGTGTATCGTCGTTTAATTCGTATTTTAAATTTGATGAAGAAATTCCGTTTACAACGCCAATCGGAATAAGTGAAATTGGCGTGTTTGCAGTATACCATTTTTCAAATTTTGTTGGCAGAAGAAATATCTTAGAGTGATCGTCGAGGATTACGATTTTTAGTAAATCTCGGTAACGGACAATTTGTGTTAAGTTTGTAATTGTATGATCGGCTCGTTTTCCAGTTGCCCAAACGACATTTACGGCAGGAATTTTTCTTTCGATAAGATAATCAAAAGCTTTTTCTAAATCGGTTTTGTCTTGATCTGGAGTGTGAACGATTTCGATTGGAAATTGAGAAGTTTTATAAATTTCAGGGTCAAAACCGCGATCGAAATCACCGAGTAAAACATCGACTTTTATGCCTAGTTCGATCACTCTTTCTATAGCCGAATCTAAAACAACAACTAATGGCGACCATTCTAGCAATTGCCCTAATAGTTCAGGATCACAGGCTGCGCCATTTGCAATTATTAAAGCGGGTTCTTGATCGTCGCGAACTATATGGTGTGATGACATAAGCATTTTTTTGAATGTAGTGCAAATGTACAAAAGATATAGTCTCTGGCAGAAAATGGCTTTATTTAATTGGCTTTAAAAGCAACGGCATCGACTTCGATCTGCATTCCGTCAAGAGCTAATTTAGAAACCGGAATTAATGTGCTGGCAGGAAATGGTTTGTTTTTCCATACTTTACTAATTTCTTCTTCCCAAATTTTTAATTTTTCTGAAGAATGATCCACTATGAGAATTGTAATTTTCATTACATTTTCTGGCTTTAACTCGTAGCTGTTCAAAATGACATTTAGGTTTTCTAGTACGGTTTTGACTTGTATTCTAAAATCGGGGCTTAAAAGATGTTGTTTTCCTAAACCGCCGCTTTGACCCGAGATATAAATAAGTTCGCCAGGTGTTTTTACCGAAGAAGCATGGCTGAAACCATAAGGTGCGGGATTGAATAAAGATTCTGGATTTTTAAAAGTTTGTGCTTTTGTTTGAAACGCACAGATAAGTAGTAAAAAGGCAAATAAATGTTTCATGTTTTTAAAATTAGAATTGATAGGACAAAGGTTTATCAATTCTAATTTTAAAACATTTACATATGTTGAGAAGCTGTTTTTAATCTAACAGTCTTCTGTGGTAGTTAATTTGTCCTAAATGATATGCCAAATGGGTTGAAAGATGTATTAAGAAAAAGCCTGTTGTCATTTCTTTTTCGAAAACAATTTGTGGGTAAACTTCTTCTAAATCTTTTTCGGTTAATAAATCTAAAGTATTGTTGATGACTTCAATGGTGTTTTCTATTTTTAAAATTAGTTCCGATTTTGGAATGTCTTTTAGCGAAAATTCCAAAGGACGATCTCGAACATAACCCGTTTTGCCAATTTCAGCCCCAATGTAAGTGTTTAAATTTCCAATTAAATGCAGGCATAGATTTCCTGCTGAATTTGAAATATTCTTATCGATTGCCCAAATAGTGTTTTCGTTTTGGTATAATTCAATTTCTATTTTCAGTTTGTTTAGATCTCTGTTGAAAAGAGATTTTAGTGATTCTATTACCATTTTAATTTCGGTTTTTTATCGGAATCCAGATTTCTTCTTCAGAAGTAGGATCGTCTTTTTTGTATTTTTCATTCATTACAGCAAAATGCGGTCTATCGTCTACAGTATATTCAGAATTTGGAAACCATCCTGCAAAAATATAATGATAGGTTTTATGAGCTTCTGCGACTGGACCTAAATGAAGAAAAACCGCATACAAACCGTCTGGAACAACTAAGGTTTCCATTCCTTCTGGTATGTTTTCATAGTCTGAAACTTCTACAGCAGCCCATTTTTTGAAACTGTCGTTAGGATCAAAATTATCAAAATGGTTTTCTGAATATACTTCTAAAGAATACAAATTAGGATTAATTGTATTTTTTATTTCTTTTCGATGTGGCATAAAACCACTCCATAATTGAAAAGTTTTATTCTCAATAAATGACATTTCTATCGAATGTCCAATGAGTTTTTTTTCGGCTAAGGTTTTGATGATAGGTTGCATGATTACTGAATTTTGTACTTTTTTGTACTGATTTCGCCGAGAGAGAAATACCCCAGCGGATAATTATTTTTGTCTGTCGTATTGATAATGTTTCCTTTTACAGTTGCAGGCGGAGATTGAAACGGTCCTCCAATACTGCTTCCGGCTATACTTACCAAGATATTCATGTAATTATAATATTGCTTAGAGATTCCGTAATGTGTTACTTCAACTTCGTCTCCTGCTTTTAAATCTTCGTCAATGGCGCTGCTAAAAATTTCATTTCCTTGATAGAATTTATCTTCAGAAACATAATAATTTGCAGTGACTTTGTTCGAATAAACATATTTAAACAAATAAAAATTGTCTTCGTCTGCAGGATCTGTAAAGTACGTTTTTATTTCGATATCTTCTCCTGTAAAACCGCCATCATTTTTTTGCTCTATTCGAGTAATTGGCGCTACCGATTTTAAAGTTTCAGAAGCTGTATATGTATTTCCTTTGCTAATTACAGTTAAAGTATATTTTTCATTAATCTCTGGTTTGAAATCATTGCAAACATAACTGCCCGTTTTGTTGAATTCAGCAAAATTAAATTTTTGATTCTTACTATTTTCTATAAATACTACGGCATTTGAAACTACAGGAATTGTATTCTCAAAATAGCCTGTTGTGGTCGATAATCTAATGACCTGCAATTTTCCAGAAGTGCCTTTTTCCCAATTTATAGCCGCTTCAACTACCAATTTTGGAGCAGCAGTGTCTAAGTCAACATCAACTACTTCTTCGCAACTGGTAAAAAAAAGCGATGTAAAAAATACGGTTAATAAAACTAATTTTCTCATGAGCATATCTTTAGTTTTTTGAACTTTTTTAGAATTTGAAATTATAACTTACCGCAGGAACAATTCCAAAAATGGATAATTTCACTGCTTCGTTTGCGCCTGTATCAACATTTTGCCTGAAGTTGATTGAGGCTGCATTCATTCGATTATAGAGATTGTAAATACTGAAAACCCATTCGCCTTTCCAGTTTCTATCTTTATTCTTGTGAGGCGTTAAAGTGGCGGAAATATCCAAATGATTATAAGAAGGAAGTCGGTTTTCATTTCGTAATCCGTAACTTGGAACTATAATTCCTAAATACTGATATTGTCCATTCGGATACGTTACTGGCTGTCCTGACTGCAATGCAAAGTTAGCACCAAATGACCATTTTTCGTTTAAATTGTATGAAGATGTAATTGCTAAATTATGTGTTTTGTCATAAGCTGATGCGTACCATTTACCATTGTTGATGCCTGTTTCTTCAGGTGTTCTTCCGGGAGTCTGCTGTTCAGATCTTGAAATGGTGTATGAAATCCAGCCATTCAATCGGCCTTTGTTTTTCTTTAGCATAAGTTC
>NZ_DHEI01000002.1:14017-19985 GCF_002399805.1 Flavobacterium sp. UBA4854 | reverse complement strand
GCAATTAAATCGGCACCATCTATATAATCTAATCTGTTTTGTATTTTTTTATAATAGGTTTCTACTTCTAGAGAATAAGCGTCATTATAAAAATTTCTGAAATAACCTAAAGCTACTTGATCTGCAAGTTGGGGTTTAATGTAATTGTCACTTGGCATCCAGACATCTAGCGGAGTAGGAGATGAGGTATTGGAAATTAATTGGAGATATTGTGCCATTCTATTATAACTCGCCTTCAATGATTGGTCTTGGTTTAATTGATAAGAAACAGAAAATCGAGGTTCTAAATTGTTATAACTCTGAATGACTTTGTTTTTACCAAAATACTGAGTTGAAGTTGGTGTGCCTTTTTCGTAAATTTGCATATCTGGATTAAAAACTACAGGCTCATTATTATCGTAATAATTAATAGTCGAAGCGCCTAATCTGTAAAATAAACTGTAACGCAATCCGTAGGCAATAGTGATTTTTTTAGAAAGCTGACTTTCTGCATCTAAATATACAGAAGGTTCAAAAGCATATTTTCTGTCCAGTTGATCTGGATTAATTCCCGAATCTTCTCCAGTTGGTTTTATAGTTCCGGGATTAAAATCGTAATATATGCCGTTTACACCATAATTCAGTTTTAGCTTATCTGAAAGATAATGTTTGAAATCGTATTTGATATTGTAATTTTTAATTCCAGAATCCCAATTGAAACCTACAAAATCAAGATCTAATCCGTAATAATAGTCACTGTAGATTAAAGAAAGATTGGAGAACAATTTATCAGAATACAAATGATTCCATCTCAAATTTAAAGTTGAATTTCCGTACGTATTGGTAAAACTTTTGTTTAATCTAAAAACGTCTCTGCCAAAATATCCAGACAAATACAAGCTGTTATTATCGTTGAGTTTATAGCTTAATTTGGTGTTTAAATCATAAAAATAAGCGGCATTATCTTTATCTTTTTCAGAGAATTTAAGGAAAAGATGCGCATAAGAAGCTCTTCCTCCAATTAAAAAAGAACCTTTGTCTTTTACAATTGGACCTTCAGCTAGTAAGCGGCTTGAAATTAATCCGATTCCGCCATTCAAGTGAAAATCCTTACTGCTTCCGTCTTTCTGGTAAATTTCTAAAACAGAAGAAGCTCTTCCGCCATAGCGTGCAGGAATTCCTCCTTTATATAATTTTAAATCTTTGATGGCATCAGGATTAAAAACAGAAAAGAATCCGAAAACGTGTGACGAATTAAAAATAGTTGCTTCATCCAAGAGAATCAGGTTCTGATCGGCACCGCCCCCGCGAACATTAAAACCAGAAGCGCCTTCGCCTGCATTGGTAACGCCGGGAAGCAATAAAATAGATTTCAAGACATCAACTTCTCCTAAGACCACGGGCATTTTTTTTATGGTCGAAATTGAGAGTTTGTTTACACTCATTTCTGGAGTTTTAATGTTTGATTTGCCCTTATTTTCTGTAATGACGACTTCTTGTAATTCTTCGCCACCTTCTTTAATCGAAAAATTGCTTTTTGTATTCTGATTTAAAATGATGTTTTTTTGAATGGTTTGATACCCAACATAACTAATTTCTATTTCGTATTCTCCTTTTGGCACAGAAAGAGAGTAAAAGCCGTATTCGTTGGTTGTGGTTCCTGTTTTTAAGGCAGGGATAAAGATATTAACTCCAATTAAAGTTTCGTTGTTTTTGCTATCGCTGATAGTTCCGCTTAGAGTAAATTTTTCCTGCGCAAAAGAGGTGAAGATTGTTAAAATAAAAAGAAGAAATGCGCAAGTATCTTTTGTAATCATTATATTGATTTTGATTTACATAGATAACAAATTCTTACTAAATATTCTTATAGAACCTTTGTTAAACATAAGTTAAGAAAAGCCTGATTTTGTTACAGGCTTTGTCTATTTTTTAGTTTAAAGATTTCTTCTGCCGCTTTTTTATACCCGCCAGCACTTTTAAATGAGTCACTTATTTTGGTGCTATTCTCGTTGTAACTTGAATTTACCAGTATTTTTTCGACTGAATTTTTAATTGTTTCTGGAGTAATTGTATTGGTATCGAGTACAATGGTTGCTCCAAGTTCTTCGGCGCGGTTAGATAAGAAAAATTGATCGGCTCCTAACGGAATTGAAATAAAAGGAACGTTGTAATACAATAAATCACCCATGCTGTTCATGCCGCCATGAGTAATGGCTGCAGTGGTATGTTTTAAAATTTCTAATTGTGGTACATAATCTCTAATAATAAAGTTTTTAGGAATTTCTGTTTCAATAAGATTTACTTTATGTGCGGCCATAACTACAACATATTCAGTATCTGCAAAAGCTTTGAAAAACATATGGTTTAAATCTGTTGAATGGTTGCTGAAAATTGTTCCTAAAGAAATGTAGATTACTTTTTTGCCTTCAATTTTTTCAAACGGAAAGTCGACAGTATATTTCTTTTTATAAACTGGAGGGCCTATAAAAATGAAGTTTTCGTCATAATTGTCAATATTTCTAATAAAATATTTCGAAGTATAAATGATATTTAAATCTCCTTTATTAAACAGCAAATCCATCATATTTTCGGGGATTTGTATTTTGTGTTTTAAAATTAGATTTTCGCGTACTTTTTTGAATTCTTGCATGATCTCAGGATTTAATCCGAAAGGACCTTTTTTCTGAGATTCTGTTTCAGGGGCTGTTTTTTTGTTGAACAGTTCCTCTTTAGTTGCAAATACAGCATAAGAGGAAATTGCTGGAATCTGTAAAATTTGAGAAATAAGTTTTGCGTAAGGATAAGCGGCCGAAAAGACGATGTAATCAAAATTTCGATCTCCGATTTCATTTAAAACATCATCTATAAAAATCTCAGGATGCAAAAAAGCACTTGCAAGTCCTTTTAAGGATTTCTTTTTTGATTGCTCTTCGCTTGGCTTTTCTTCTTTCTTTTGAAAAATGTTTAGATCTTCTTTATAGCTTATAAATTCAGCACCTAATTCTGCGATTGATTTTTTGAATTCTTCAGAGCTGAAAAAGGTGACTTTTTCTCCCTGAAGGATTAATTCGTTTGCTAAACCCATCATTGGATTCATGTGTCCATGAGATGGAATACTTAGGAATAATGCTTTTGACATAATTATTAAATTTTTGTTTTAGCAAAATTAAAATACGTTAAAATGATAAAATAGCTATTTTTGTTTTATAAATAGTCGTAAATAGTATTTTTAATTAGAAAATTAAAATGGGCTTAATAGAAAAACTCGCAGCATTTACCAAAACCAAATCTGATAATGGACTGTTTGTTTTACCTGAAAGTTATGGTAAAGGTTCGATAAGATCGTTTAATTTTTCTTCTCAAATGAATATGATGATTAGTCAGTGTGAGTTTAAAGAAGAAATGACGATCAAACGAACTGGCGGAGATTCTAGAAAAGATGAGATCACTTTTAGCTTTAGAAATTTGTTTCAGCAAGATTATAAGAAACATGCTAATCAGGGTGTTACAATTCCTTCTGTGCAAGTATCTGCGGGAGACATTGATATTGAGATTCTTATTCCTAAAGAGACAAAAATCAATACAATTGTAATCACAATCCACATGGATTTATTAAAGACTTGGATTAATGCTCAAGATGAAAACAAATTTCTAGCGAGTATAACCTTAAGAGATAAACCTTATTTATATGATCATATTATTTCTAATGAAATTCAGCAGTTAGCCAATAAAATTGCTTTGAAAGATGAAAAGGAGCAATTGAGTCATTTTTATCTGAAGTTAAAAGCGGAAGAAATGATTTATCTTTTTTTGTCTGAATTATCAAAAAGAGAAAGCGTGACTAGTTATCTTTTAAATGTGTCTGATGTAAAAACAATGTATGCAATAAAAGATTCTTTAAGTACTGATTTAAGCAATCCTCCTGATTTGGTAAATCTGGCTTCTTTCTGGAATATGAGCGAAAGTAAAATGAATAAGTTGTTCAAACAAATATTCGGAAATAGTATTTATAATTATTATCAGGTGCTTCGAATGAATGAGGCAGCTTATTTAATTCGGGAAGAAAAATTATCAGTTTCTGAAACAGGTTATCGATTAGGATTTTCTAATTTAAGTCACTTTTCCAGAATATTTGAAAAACATATAGGAATGAAACCTAAAAAATATTCTGCTTTGTCTATTTCTTTAAAATGAAAAAGGACAACCTTGTGAGTTGTCCTTTTGTTATTTAAAATACAAAATGTATTCTGAATTATTTAATTTTAGCAACAATAGCGTTGAAAGCTTCACTTGGACGCATTGCTTTGCTTACTAATTCTGGAGTTGGTTGGTAGTAACCTCCTATGTTTTGTGGTTTACCTTGAGCACCAATTAATTCAGCATCGATTTTAGCTTCGTTAGCTTCAAATTCAGCAGCAATTGGAGTAAAGATCGCTTTTAATTCAGCATCTTTAGTTTGAGCAGCCAAAGCTTGAGCCCAGTAGAATGCTAAATAGAAGTGAGATCCACGGTTATCGATTTGGCCTACTTTACGAGCTGGAGATTTATCGTTAGCCAAGAATTTGTCATTAGCTTGATCTAAAGTCTCAGATAAAACAAGCGCTTTAGAATTGTCTAAAGTTTGTCCTAAATGCTCTAAAGAAGCGCCAAGAGCTAAAAACTCTCCTAATGAATCCCAACGTAAATATCCTTCTTCTGTAAATTGCTCAACGTGTTTAGGAGCAGAACCTCCAGCACCAGTTTCAAACAATCCACCACCATTCATTAATGGAACGATAGATAACATTTTTGCAGAAGTTCCTAATTCTAAAATTGGGAATAAATCTGTTAAGTAGTCACGTAAAACGTTTCCTGTTACAGAGATAGTATCTAAACCTTTGATGATTCTGTCTAAAGTAAATTCAGTAGCAGCAATCGGGTTTAAAATACGGATATCTAAGTTTGTAGTATCGTAGTCTTTAAGGTATTTTTGAACTTTTACGATTAATTCTCTATCGTGTGCTCTGTTTTCGTCTAACCAGAAAACAGCAGGAGTGCTAGATAAACGAGCTCTGTTTACAGCCAATTTAACCCAGTCTTGAATTGGAGCGTCTTTTGCCTGACACATTCTGAAAATGTCATTAGCCTCAACGTTTTGCTCCATTAAAACATTTCCGTTTGCATCAACAACACGTACGACACCATCAGCTTTCATTTGGAAAGTTTTGTCGTGAGATCCGTATTCTTCAGCTTTTTGAGCCATTAATCCAACGTTAGGAACACTTCCCATTGTTTTTGGATCAAAAGCACCGTGTTTTTTACAGAAATCGATCGTTGCAGTATAAACTCCAGCGTAAGAACGATCTGGAATAACAGCAAATGTATCTTGTGCTTTTCCTTCTTTGTTCCACATTTGTCCAGAAGTACGGATCATTGCTGGCATAGAAGCATCAACAATTACATCAGATGGAACGTGTAAGTTTGTAATTCCTTTATCAGAATTAACCATTGCCAAAGCAGGTCCGTTTGCGATTGCTTGATCAATAGCAGCTTCAACTTCAGCTTGCTCAGGTCTTCCAGCAATTTTAGCGTAGATATCGCCTAAACCGTTTCTTGTATCAACGTTTAATTCAGCGAATAAAGAAGCGTATTTTTTGAAAACATCTGCAAAATATACTTCAACGATAGCGCCAAAGATAATTGGGTCAGAAACTTTCATCATTGTAGCTTTTAAGTGTACAGAAAGTAAAACTCCTGCAGCTTTAGCTTCAGCGATTACATCAGCAGCAAAAGCTTTTAATTTGCTTACACTTAAAACAGAGCTGTCAATAATTTCACCAGCTTTTAGTGGAGTACTAGCTTTAAGAACAGTTGAAGTTCCGTCTTTAGCAACAAATTCGATTTTTACATCGTTAGCTTCGTTTACAGTAACAGATTTTTCACTTCCGTAAAAATCGCCACTTGACATAGAAGCCACTTTAGTTTTTGAGTCAGCAGACCAAGCACCCAT